>MFRJ01000065.1:3963-9725 GCA_001784535.1 Candidatus Melainabacteria bacterium GWA2_34_9 | reverse complement strand
TTTGTGAGTTGATCTACAGTCTTACATAGGTCAGCGGATTATTAGGTTTTCCTTCAATCCTTACCTCAAAGTGCAAATGAGGACCGGTACTGTATCCGGTTGTTCCTTCATAACCCAAGACTTGTCCTTTTTTTACATTACTTCCATTTCCTGCAGCAATTGATGACATATGGGCATAAAGCGTTGAAAATCTTTTGCCTTTGTGAGAACCGACATTCATATTTCCATGGTCAACAATTACAACTTTTCCGTAGCCGCCATACCAACCGGAAAAAATAACTTTGCCGTCGTTCGAAGCTTTAATGGGTGTGCCGTACGAGGTTGATATATCAACACCGGTATGAAACCTTCTGCTTCCAAATATAGGATGTCTTCTCCATCCGAAAGGCGAAGTGATTGAACCTGCCAGGGGTCTTATAAATTTGCTGTTAGCAACCATCTTTGTTATTTTGCTGTGCCTGATTTGATTTTCAAGTCTATTTGAAAGATATTCCAACTCCTGTTGAGCTTTTTCATAAGTTGCTCTATCCGTTCGGAGTTTGTTAATGAGATATTGACTGGATTTTATTGACGAATTAAGCTGCGATTTTTTTTGATTCATTACGCTTAAATTGGATGCTATATTGTTTTTTTCGTATTCAATAGACATTCTTGATTGATCTATTTCTCTGGCTCTGATTCTTAGATTTTCAAGAATAGATTTATCTTTTTTGGCAATTATTTTCTGATAATAAAGTCTGTCAAGGAATGTCCCCATATCATTTGCTGAAAAAATCAAATGAAGAATATTAACGCGTTCGCCCTTATAAAGTTCCCGTATTCTTTTTCCGGCAGAACCCGCAACTTCTTCCTGATTTCGAGAAAGCTTGTTTAGCTTATGTTGAAGGGATTCAAGATTTGATCTTGATGTTTCCAGTTTACTTTGGCATTCTTGTATATTTTGTTTTGTATCTTCAAGATTTCTTTGTTTTTTAGACAGATTTTTAATTTCGACTTTTTCTTTTCTTTTTAATTCAAAAATTTTATTGAGTATTTTTGCTTTTTCTTTTTCATACCAAGCATTTGCAGGTAAAGAAAAGCATAAAACGCCAACTATTAATATATTTACAGCTAAAAATAAGCTTAATGTTTTTTTGAATCCACTATTCACTCTTCAATAAATTCCATTTGTTTTTGGCTTGTGCGTTCTTTTTTACATAAATAGAGGAAGCATCATTCCTGCAACTGTCCAAAGTATAAATGTTAGAGTTATTACTAATATGATAGTTTTTTTATTATTACGAAGGAATTCCATATTAATTGCCTCCTTTGGTATTGTTACTGACAATATTTTACCTCAAAAAGGAAAATTATTGCCATTCTGTTCAAATCTTCTACTGAGAAAGGATAACAGCACCCTTAGTGTCTATATTAAGCTTTTTGACAGTAACTTTAACGCCGAGTGATTCCCAAACAGTACTAATTCTTCTGTTTATGTCATCAAAATTATTGTTTTCATAAATTACGATTATGCTTGGGCCTGCTCCACTTATTACAGTTCCTATAACAGTAGGAATCTCTGCGAGGTCTTCTTTTATCTCCATGAAACCTGGGATTAACCGGCTTCTGTAAGGATGATGAAGTTTATCCCTGAGCGCATAACGCATTAATTCGGAATCTTTGGTATGCAAAGCATCTATAAACATTGCGCTTCTTTTAAGATTAAAGACAGCATCTTCCATTTTAACTGCTTCAGGAAGTATCGATCTGGAAATTTGCGTCGCAAGTTCATAATCAGGCATGCAAACAGCTATTTTCCAGTCTTCAGGCCATTCAATTTTTTTATAAATAACACTTCCGTCTTCTTCTGCTGATGAGATACAAAACCCACCTACTATTGCAGGTGTTGTATTGTCTGGATGCCCCTCAAGGTCATTTGCAATAGACAAAAGAGCCGCTTCGTCGGCAGGATTTCCGAGAAGTTTGTTCGCAGCCAGTATTCCTCCGACAATAATAGAAGCACTGCTTCCAAGTCCTTTTGCAATAGGAATATCTGTCTGAATGTTTATCCTTAAATCAGGCGGAGTCTGACCAACATAATTATACAAAAGCTCTACGGCCTTATAAACAATGTTGGTTTTATCGGTAGGAATTGTAAGAAGTGCAGTTTCATTGTCTTGTTCGCCAGGAATAATATTGATTTCCAGTCCTTTAGCAGGATAAACAAGTTCTTCAAGAGTGATTTTATTATAAAGGGTAAGAGCCATACCGAAACAGTCAAAACCGGGACCGAGATTGGCAGTTGTGGCAGGCACTTTAACGCTTATTTTCAAAATTATTTTTCCTTATTCAAGCTTTGCATGCTTTTCTCCGGTGCAACGATTGAAAGTACGTAAGGGGAGTTAAAATATTTATTTGACGTACTCTTTACATCTTCGGAGGTTACTGAATTTATCAGGTCAGGAAAATCATAAGTAAACTTGAAACCTTTGTCAATTATTTCGAACCAACCTAAATAATGAGCTTTATCCGCATTAGTTTCTTGACCAAGAAGGAATCCGCCTATAAGTTTCTGCTTGGCATCATTTAGTTCTTCCTGGCTTACAGTTTCGGTTTTTAATCTTGTCATTTCTTCTAAAAACTTACTTTTTACAAGTTCAATATTCTTTGGCTCTGTACCTATATACATTGCCAAGAAAGAACTATCCATTTTTGCAGGAGAAGAACTGCCAACGCTGTAGCATAAGCCTTGTTTTTCCCTGAAAGTTTTGAAAAGTCTTGAACTCATGCCACCACTAAGTATTGAATTAATGACTTGAAGTGACGCATAATCTTTCGTATTATGAATACTTTCAACTGGCCAACCCATTAACATCCAAGCAGCTGCTGTTTCATCTTTCTGAGTAACTATTTTATTAGCAAAAAGTTTCGTAACAGCTGGAGAAAGTTTGAGTGTCAGCTTTTCTCCTGTTGAGCATGGAAATGACTCAGTAAATTTTTGGATTATTTCATTTTTATTTATATTTCCTGAAACGGCTACAACCATATTTTTCGGAATAAATATTTTTTTATGGAAATCTATTAATTGTTCCCTTGTTAAAGAAGGAACGCTTTTTTCAAGCACTGTGCCTATATTTCCATAAGGATGATTGGGATAGATAGCACGAGAAAATCCTTCAGAAACTTTTGACATGGGTTGATCTCTTGATTTTACAATGTCCTGAACTATATTTTGTTTCTCTTTCTCTACATATTCGGGGTAAAATGCAGGATTGTTAATCACATCAGTAAGTATTTCGAATGCTTTATCAAAATCCTGTTTTGTTGATTTAAGCCGAATTTCAAAACAATCTGAATCAAGAACAGGAGAAATAACTATTCCTAGGTCTTCTACAGCTGTTGTAATTTCATAAGCAGTTCTGGTTTTTGTTCCTTGTAACAAAGTCTTTGTCAAAAGGTTTGTTATTCCAGGGGGAGAATCCAAAAGTTTTCCGCCTTTTACAAAAACACTTAGCGAAATGATATCATTTGAAGTATTCGGGTTTGTTATCAATGTTATTCCGTTGTTTAAAATTGTTTTCTCTGCGATTTTGCAAGGGGCTTGAGTCTGTGAAACAGAATTAACATTTACAAACCCTATGGGAACTGCAAAACCGGTTTTAATCTCCTTTTTCTCGTTTTTTGGCAGAAGCACTGAAAGCGCCATTCCGTTAGATTTAACATATTTTTGTACGGCTTTTTGAATATCATCCGCTGTTACAGCGTTTATATATTTTAAATGATTAGTATAAGCATCAATATTGCCTTCTATTGACATATAATAGCCAAGAGATCCTGCAACGTCTTCTATTGATTCATTGCCATAAACAAAAGCTCTTTCTGACTGAGTTTTTGCTCTGTTTAATTCTTCATTGGAAACTTTTGTTTCTCTAAGTTTTTTTAGTTCTTTTTCAATAGAGGCTTTTACTATTTGATATTTAGAAGGCTCAAAATCTGCTGATACATAGAAAATACTATCATCTCTCAGCGAATAATGCCCAGCGTCTATAGAAGAAACAATATTTTGTTTTTCTTTTAAATCCTGATAAAGCCTTGAACTCTTTCCGCCCCCGAGTATAGATGCAGCAAGATCAAGAGCATAGCTTTCTTTTATATCCGTCATTGGAACGCCTTTAAATCCCATAAAGATATAGCCAAAATTAACTTTTTCTCTTGCTATTTTTGTTTGCGGTTTTAAAGAGGTGGCTTCTCTTGTGAATTTAGGGAGAATAACTTTATGTGAAACTTCTGTTTTATAGTTTTCTTCAAGAACACAAAGAATTTTTTGGGTATCGACATCTCCAACAACAACCGTGGTCATATTTGAAGGCACATAATACTTGTGATAATACGCAAGTATTTCTTTTCTCGGAATAGTTTCGATAATTTTTTGAGTTCCGAGTGTTTCATATCTATAAGGATGCGTCTTAAAAATCAGACCTATTAAATTGTCAAAAAGCTGACTGTCAGGGCTGTCTTCAGACCTTCTAATTTCTTCTATAACGACTTTTCTTTCTTTTTTAAGTTCAGCTTCAGGAATAGCTGCATTAATAAGCATATCCGCATTAAGTTTTATAGCTGTTTCAGCATTTTTTGACGGGATGGTTATATGAAAATGGGTGAAGTCCTTGCTTGTGGCTGCATTGGATCTTCCTCCTTTTGATTCAATAATTTTATCAATTTCGCCTGTTTTATAATTCTTTGTTCCTTTGAACAAAAGATGTTCCAAAAAATGAGAAACGCCGTTATTTTTAGGGTTTTCGTTAAGGGAGCCTGTATTTACCCATGTATCAACGGTTACAATAGGGTTTGTGTGATTTTCTTTAATTACAACAGTGTGCCCGGTCTTAAGGTGATAAATTTGTGGTGGGCTGTCCTGCGCATAGCAAATAGTACTTATGCAAAAAACCAAGCACACAAGTAAACCGATAAAATTTTTGTACATTTATATAATCCTCAATCTTCTTAATATATTTTTATTTTTTAGCACACCAAAAATATACACTAAAAAGCTACTGTTCGGAAAGTCTTTGCATGGGGAAATTTATTGAATAATTTTTTCAAGAATTTAAATTTCAAGCTTTTTTATCGTTAAATTAATTCGCCTTGTAATACGGTAATACATGTAGTAAAATTGATAATAGTATTAATAATGCTAAAGGTAATACAATAATGTCAAAACTAACAAAAAAATGCCAAACAACTATACCGTCAAAAGTTAGGGATTTTTTGGGGATTAAAGCGGGTGATAATGTCGATTTTGAAATAAAAGACAATGTTGTAATTTTAAAGAAGCTGAATAGTATTGACTATGAGTACTTGAAGTCAGTTGAATCAACGCTGGAAGAATGGAATAGCCCGGAAGATGACGAGGCTTATAGTGATCTATAATAAGTTTAATATTATCACAGTTCCTTTTCCCTTTACTGATAGAGATAAGAAAAAATTAAGACCAGCATTAGTTATTTCTAATACAGAATATCAAGAAATTAATAAACATATAGTTTTACTGATGGTTACAAGCGCGAAACACAGCACATGGAAATATGACATACCTATTACTTATTTAGAAAATGCGGGATTAAAAGCTGCTTCTGTAATTCGATTTAAAATGTTTTCAGTTGATGAGAGAGTTATAGTTAAAAAAATAGGTTCTTTAAGTCTTATAGATTCAGAGCAAGTTGGAGAAGCTATAAAAAACATATTTTTAATCTAAAATTCCCATTCTTTCGTAAATGTTGTTA
>MFRJ01000065.1:540-3924 GCA_001784535.1 Candidatus Melainabacteria bacterium GWA2_34_9 | reverse complement strand
ACTAATCTGTAAGCGTCTTCTCTTGGCATTCCTTTGTCGCAAAGAGCGAGTAGCACGCGTTGTGAATAAATTACTCCGCCGTAAAGAGCTGTATTTTTTTTCATGTTTTCAGGATAAACCTGCAAATTATCAACAATATTTTTGAACCTGTTAAGCATATAATCCATTAAAATAGTTGAATCAGGGAAAATTATTCTCTCAACAGAACTGTGGCTTATATCTCGTTCGTGCCAGAGTGGAATATTTTCTAACGCGGCAATGGAATTTGACCTGATAATTCTTGCTAAGCCAGTTAAATTTTCAGAACCTATAGGATTTTTTTTATGAGGCATGGCAGAAGAACCTTTTTGACCTTTAGAAAACCCTTCTTCGACTTCAAGCACTTCCGTCCTTTGAAGATGCCTGATTTCAACACAAAATTGTTCAATAGTCGTGGCGATAAGAGCAAGTGTCTGCATATAATTAGCATGCAAATCTCTTTGAATTACCTGAGTGGAAACTTTGGCGGGGTTAAGTCCGAGTGCCTGGCAGGTAATTTCTTCGATTTTTGGGTCAATGTTGCTGTAATTCCCGATAGGTCCGCTAATCATTCCTGTATTGATTTCTTCAGCTGTTTGTTTGAATCTTTCAAGATTTCTCATCATAATATCAAGCCATAGACACATTTTATGCCCAAAAGTCGTGGGCTCCGCATGAATTCCATGAGAACGTCCGATACAAATTGTTTCTTTATGCTCTTTTGCTCTGGCTTTTATGGATTCAATAACTGCTTTTAGGTCTTCCTCAATGATTTTGTTAGAATGTTGCAGCTGAAGAGCCAACGCTGTATCCAGAACATCGGAACTTGTCATCCCCATGTGAATATATCTTGAAGATTCGCCGACTTTTTCATTCATGTTAGTCAAAAAAGCTATTACATCGTGCTTTGCTTCCTGTTCTATTTCGTCGATTCTTTTTATATCAAAGCCCGATCTGGTTTCAATTTCTTTTAAGGATTCATCAGGAATGTTTCCAAGCTTGTTTTGCGCTCTGCAAACAGCAAGTTCAACTTCAAGCCAACACTTATATTTATTTTCAGGCTTCCAGACATTAGCCATTTCAGGGCGAGAATATCTTTCGATCATTCCTAAATCTCCTTAATTCATATTTTATTGTAATTATAAAATAAACAAGAGGGGTTTTATAGGAAAGAAAAATACCTTTGAATAAATTTTTCAAAAACAAAAATCCCTTCCTAGCAAGGGATTTCAGGTGTTTTGAAAAATAATTTTAAATATCCATAAAATATAGTGTTGACAACACACTTTATTTAGTTTTAAATAATAAGTGTTGAGGGAACAATTAATAAAACCTCGATAAATAAAAAAATTATAAAGTTCCGTTTCATATAATCCCCTATAAACTAAAACTCAAAGCGGAAGAAGAGAACATAAGAAAGCAGAGATGAATTTACCACCTATCGGGTGGTTTTTTTTTGCGTGCGAATCGGGAATAAGGACTCCACTTTTTCTGACCAAATGTTAGAAAAAGAAAGAGGAGTTCGAAGCGGCTATGCAGAGATGTAACTCATTCTCATTTTATTTAAAATTTTAAAAACTTTGTGATAAACTGTTTCAAGATGTTTATAGTTTTTAGGAGTTGGACAATTGGCTAAAGAGTACAATATCGGCATTGATATAGGCGGAACCAATATAAAAATTGCCATTGTAGATACAAAAGGCAAAATCGCTTTTTCTGAAAGCGCTTCTACAAGAGCAGAAATGGGCTATGAATTTACTATCAAGAATATTATAAATTTAATAAAAGACAGTCTAACAAAATCAAAAGTTTCTATAGACAAGGTCGGCGGAATCGGTGTTGGGTGCCCTGGTCAGATTGATTCAGAAAAAGGAATCGTAAGAGCTTTACCTAATATTCCAGGGTGGGTGAATGTTCCTTTAGCTAAAATTTTAATGGATGAATTTGGTTTGCCGACTAAAATAGATAACGATGTTAGAGTTGCAACTCTTGGCGAATACAAATTTGGTGCAGGAAAAGGATATCAGAATATTGTTTGTATTACAGTTGGTACGGGTATAGGTTCAGGAATAATTATTAACGGTCAGCTTGTAAGGGGAACAAACATGGCAGCAGGCGAACTTGGACATGTCATAGTGCAGGAACACAACGGAGAAATTTGCGGCTGTGGAAACACAGGTTGCGTTGAAGCTGTAGCTTCAGGTCCAGCTATAGTTAAACAAGCTGAATTGTACTTAATGACAGGAAAATCCACAAAATTCAAAGAACTTGCAGCAGGCTCTCCTATCACACCGGAACTCGTTTCAGAAGCTGCTATTTAGGTGATGGTGTGGCATTAAGAATATTTGAAAAAACAGGATACTGGATTGGCATTGCTCTAAGCAGTGTGGTAAATCTTTTAAACCCCGAAGTTATTATTATCGGCGGTGGAGTTGCTCAAGCAGGTGATATACTTTTAGATCCAATAAGAGAAACCATAAACAAAAGAGCTTTGAAAATCTCGGCTGACAGTGTAAAAGTGATCCCTGCACAGCTAGGAAACAGCGCAGGTGTTGTTGGTGCAAGTTTACTTACACAGTCATAATTATTAAAGCAAATATTTATAATAAAGAGCCGACGAATTATTAAAAACTCATCGGCTCTTTTATGTTTTGATTTTATTTATTTATCTTGCCAATTTTATGGCTTTTTGGGCTGCCTCTCCCCATCGCTTGCCTATAAGTTCATCTGCGAGAGCACGAACCTCATTGCTTGGGACTAATCCTTTTTCTTCTTTTTTGATAAAGGTAGGAACAAAAGGAATCTTAGGTTTTTCTCCATTTACCAGCCGATCATAAACATTAACAGCATTTCTTACAAGGCTGGATTTTTTAACACCTTCAATCGGAGCCATTGCTATAAAATTCTGCGTTTTATCTCCTACAGTCATTGAACAGCGCATAAATTCATTATATTTTTCTCCAGGTTTTTCAATAGATTTTAATGCAATTTCAACTGCGTTATCCTGTCCATTTTTTGAAAATATTTTAGCTAATCTGGTTTTTAATTTATCAATTATTTCTTCAGAAAAGTTTGCACGTAAAGGAGTTGGCTTATGTCCTCTGCCGTCTAAAGGAATTGAACCCACATTTCCGTGGTAAAAATCGCCTTTAAGTTCTCTTTTTACTTGCGCATCATCAATTACAACCTGACTGCCAAATGCAGGATTTTGTTTTTGATTATTAAAATCAGCTTTAGCATTTTCGTAGCTTGAAATTTTCATAGACATTATATATTCCTTCCACATGATCTTAAAATTACTTTCAGTTATTTAAATAACCTGAAGGTAAAAAATTGCCAAATAAATTATCCCTAAAAAGAATTTAA
>MFRJ01000065.1:286-428 GCA_001784535.1 Candidatus Melainabacteria bacterium GWA2_34_9 | reverse complement strand
AAAACTTTTAATCTCGTATATTTTCCCCAAATAAACTCCACAAACACTCATGCATTAAGAAATATCTCCGATTTTTCTGACAGGGATGTTTTGATGGCAGAAATTCAGACGGAAGGACGTGGAAGATTCGACAGGAAATGGA
>MFRJ01000065.1:0-269 GCA_001784535.1 Candidatus Melainabacteria bacterium GWA2_34_9 | reverse complement strand
AATATTTATATTTCTTTTGTTTTAAAGCCTTCCATTAAAATTGGCGAAGATTCTTCTTTAAATAATATTCCTCAATATCTTTCAATAAAATTATGCGAAGTTCTAGAAATTTACGGCTTAAAACCTGTAATAAAATGGCCAAACGACGTTTTAATAGAGAACAAAAAAATTGCAGGCATTCTGGCACAAACTTCCATACGGGGAAATTCTTTTCAAGGACTTGTGCTGGGAATTGGTGTGAATTTGAATTTTGAAAAAACTGACATGGA
>MFRJ01000064.1:6883-10640 GCA_001784535.1 Candidatus Melainabacteria bacterium GWA2_34_9 | reverse complement strand
TCCGCTACAGGCGTTTCCTTCACAAGAAACCCATCGACCGGTGAAAATACATTCTACGGCGAATACTTAACAAACGCTCAAGGTGAAGATGTTGTTGCAGGTATCAGAACACCAAAAGCTATTTCTGAGCTCGCTACAGAAATGCCAGAACTTTACAAAGAATATGTTGCAATTGCTAAAAAACTTGAAAATCATTACCAAGATGTTCAAGATATGGAATTTACAATTGAAAGAGGCAGATTATACATTCTTCAAACCAGAAATGGTAAAAGAACATCAGCAGCTTCAGTAAGAATCGCTGTTGAAATGTGCGAAGAAGGTACAATTACAAAAGAAAGAGCTCTTCAGCTTGTTGATCCTACACAATTATATCAATTATTGCTTCCAAGTTTTGATCTGGCTGCTAAAAAGGCTGGAAAACTTCTTGCTACAGGTTTAGCTGCATCTCCTGGCGCTGCTGTTGGTAAAATAGTATTTAATACTGACGAAGCTGCTGAAAGAGGAACCGCAGGCGAAAAAGTTATTCTTGTTAGAATTGAAACCTGTCCTGATGATATTCACGGTATGATCGCAGCTCAGGGTGTTTTAACACTTAGAGGCGGTATGACTTCCCACGCAGCGGTTGTTGCAAAAGGAATGGGCAAACCTTGCGTTGCAGGTTGTGAATCCTTAAAAATCGATCTTAAAAATGAAACACTTACTACTTCTGACGGTACAGTTTATAGAAAAAATGATGTTATCTCTATGGACGGCGGAGAAGGTCAAGTGTTTGAAGGTTCTATCGCAACAGTTGAGCCTAAAATGGATGAAAACTTTGAAAAATTATTCAACTGGGCTGATGAAGTTAAAAGACTCGTTGTTAGAGCAAATGCTGACACCCCTGAAGACGTAGAAAAAGCTGTTGAGCTTGGCGCTAAAGGTGTTGGACTTTGCAGAACAGAGCATATGTTCATGGCTCAAGACAGACTTCCTGTTGTTCAGCAAATGATTATCGCAGGAACAGAAGCAGCAAGAAAAGAAGCTCTTGCTCAACTTCTTCCTATGCAATATGCTGACTTCAAAGCTATGTTCAAAGCTCTTAACGGTCTTCCAATGACTATCCGTCTTTTAGACCCACCTCTTCATGAATTCTTACCTTCAAAAGAAGAATTAATTGCGGAAGTGGCAACTTTAAAAGCTCTTGGACAAAATGCTTCAGAAAAAGAAGCTCTTCTTCATAAAGTGGAAGAACTTTCCGAATCAAATCCTATGATGGGCTTAAGAGGATGCAGATTAGGTTTAACATATCCTGAAATTAACGAAATGCAAGTTAAAGCTATTTTTGAAGCAGCTTGTGATCTTAAAAAAGAAGGTATGACTGTAATCCCTGAAGTTATGATTCCTCTTATCGGTCACGTTAACGAACTTAAAACAGTAAGAACTCAACTTGAAGAAGTTGCTCAAAAAGTAATGGACGCAAAAGGTGTTGAAATTGAATATCAGTTCGGTACAATGATCGAAATCCCAAGAGCTGCTATAACAGCTGATCAAATTGCAGAATACGCTGAATTCTTCAGCTTCGGTACAAATGACTTAACTCAGATGACATTCGGCTTCAGTCGTGATGACGCTGAAGGTAAGTTCTTAAACAACTATGTTGAGCAAAAAATCCTTCCTACCAACCCATTTGAAACCTTGGATCAGGAAGGCGTCGGTCAGCTTATGAAAATAGCTATCGAAAAAGGTAAAACCGTTAGACCTAATATTAAACTTGGTATTTGCGGAGAGCATGGTGGAGATTCTGAAAGCGTTAAATTCTGTCACAGAATCGGCTTAAATTATGTAAGCTGTTCACCTTTCAGAGTACCTGTGGCTAGATTAGCTGCTGCTCAAGCTGTTATTGAAGAAAAAGGAAACAAAGCTTTAGTTACAGCATAGAAAATAGATACAAAAATGGTCTGTACTTTTGAAAGTACAGACCATTTTTTTTGTTTAAAAATTTAGTTTGCTAATACGATATTTATTGCAATCCACTTTTGAATACAAGTAAACATCCTTTAATAAATTTTCTTATTGCGCTAAATTTTGAATTGCCGCATGTATACTTACTAAAATTTACAGGTGTTGGATTTAGGGACAACATTGCTGCTTTATCCTCAATATTGATTGCGCTTATTGGTTTTTGGACTTTTTCAACAGCAGCTATCCATTTTCCAGTACCTTTTACCGCTGCAGCTTGTATTTCTAAACCTCCATCTTTTAAATATTTTCTTAGGGCATTTGCCTTAGCTCCTTGAAATGAGGGCTGATTTTGAATGTTCATTATTTTTCTCCTTATTAAAATTAATTCTTTCTAGCCTTTTGAATATATAAACATCGTGAAAAAAAAATTAATAGTGACTTTTATAAAAAAATAAAAAATTGGAAAAACCATATATTTGCAAGAAAACAGTGACTTAATACTTCTTAACAGAAAATATTGCAACCTGCCACTTAATATGTTACACTGTAAATATGATTAAAAGTTTTAAACATAAAGGGTTGAAAAAATTCTTCTATAAAGGAGATATTTCCGTTATAAACTCTAATCATTCAAAGAAATTAAGGTTTGTTTTAAGAAGGATCAATAGCGCCTGTGTTATAAATGACCTTGATGTCTCCAGCTATAGACTTCATCCGTATACAAACATGGAAAATACATGGTCGATTGATGTAAGCGGAAATTATCGGATTTTATTCCAGTTTATAAATGGACATGCTTATATAGTTGATTATTTAGACCCTCACTAAAAAAGGAGCAAAAAGTGGTAGACATAGATTGTGAAAAATATGGAATAATGTATGACCCGCCGCATGTTGGCGAAGTTATTAAGGAAGAATATTTAATTCCTCTAAATTTAACTGTAACAGAGGCAGCGTTAAAACTCGGTGTCACCAGAAAAGCTCTGTCGGAGCTTGTTAACGGCAAAACAGGTATCAGCGTTAAAATGGCTATAAAATTAAGCAAGGCGTTTAATACATCTGTTAAAATGTGGCTTAATATGCAGATAGAATACGATTTATTCCACGAATTGCAAAAATATCAGCCTGATGATGTTCAGGTTATGTATGGGTAAAATTAAAAATATTAATTAAAGATTAAAATAGCTTTAAACTAAAAAAAAAATGGTTTATAATCAAAAAGTTGAAAAGATTAAAAAGTTTTAAGAGTTTTATAGGAGAAATAAAGATGCAGCTTACCCTTAACGGGCGTAATATTGAAATAACCACAGCAATTAGAGATTATGTTGAAGAAAAAATCGGAAGAATTGTAAAACATAATAACCAGATTATGAATATTAAAGTAACGCTCAGTGTAACCAAAAATAAAAGTGTGAAAAAAAATCATACAGCAGAAGTTACATGTTTTCTGAACGGTTCAGTAATTAAAATTACTGAAGAAGCAGAATCAATGTATGCAGCTGTTGATCTTTTAACTGACAGGTTTGATAGAAAAGTTAAAGAAAACAAGGAAAAACTTATAAATCACAAAACAGGAAAATCAATTAGAACAGAAATTCAGCCGGAAGAAGCTCTTGAAGAAGAGGAAGCTTTTGAAGGTGAAACTTCTGTTGTAATCGATATAGACTCAGAAACAGAAGTATAAAATTTATTAATAATATTTAAAAAAAAGGCAAATTTTATTTGCCTTTTTCTATTAAAAACTTAATAATAGTATATTAATAGATTAAATTTCTAAGATTTATTTAAAATAATAGCAAGGAGATTCTTTATGTCA
>MFRJ01000064.1:1011-6735 GCA_001784535.1 Candidatus Melainabacteria bacterium GWA2_34_9 | reverse complement strand
GTAGATTCAGTTTCTGAAGTAATACATATGCAGACAAAAGATGTTCAGGCTTCTCCCGTAAATTCTGATAAATCTCAAGATTTTATTCTTGGTATCGGAAAATTTAAAGAGAGATTAATAATTCTTCTTGATCCAGATAATTTCCTAGATATGCATGAAATTGAGAGCATTAGTAATTTGGCTCAGGTGGCAGAAAATTTACGAGAAATAGCTACATTAACTGAAAAAGAAAAAGTGAAATAGAAAAAATCCCCTCCGGTCAAACCAGAGGGGATTTTTTCTATTTATGATACAAGTTGCAAATGAGATTTTTTTCTCGGAATTGTTATGCTTCTTAGTTCTTTTAATCTATCAAGAATAAATGGCAGGTTGCCGCAATTCGGTTTAAGTTCCATGTATTTCTTGTAGTAGCGCATTGAATCATTATTGCAGTTCATTTTATCAAAGGCTATAGCAATTCCCAGATAAGCTCGCGAATAGTTTTTATTAATTTTTAAAAGATGCCTGAAAGTTTTTATTGCTTTGTTATGCATTTCCAGTTTTATGTACAGACTTCCCAGGGCATTACGCGCCGCTTCGTTTTCAGGATGAACTTCGATGATTTTTAGATAATTTTTTATGGCTAAATCAAATTGATTGCTAAGTTCTAATGCAAGAGAAAGATTTACCTTTGCATCTACATATTCAGGACAAATTTTTAAAGCCTTTTTGAATTCTTTGATTGCTTTTTCGTACTTTTTGTCCATGCAGTAACAGCAGCCGATTTCATAATATAAAGTTTTATCGAATGAGCTTAATTTTTTAGCTTTGCTGAATGAAGTTACGGCACTTTGGGTATATCCTGTTTGTTTATAAGAAAATCCGAGCCCTTTATGCGCATCTACGTTGTTTTTATCGTGTTTTAGCACGAGTAAATATTCATCTATAGATTCCCAGAAATAATTTTTCATCCTTAGTGCATCGGCTTTAACAAGGTGCCTGTATGCAAGTTCTTCAGGCGTATCAACTTTATTATTTAATCTTTTGACAAAACATTTAACTTTTTCTGACATTAAATCGTCTGTGACGATTTCCATATATACCCCCCTAACAAATCTAGCCTAGATTCATTTTATGATTTGTTTAGATTAAATGAATCAATCCGAGGGTTTAAATAGACTCGTTCATGAGGTTTAAATTTTAGTGTTTATGTTAATATATTTATAAGTCGTGCTACACGGGGAACTAGCGATGCCCTTTGCCCGCAATCGCTTTAGCGGGGTGGACAGCCTACCGTGAGGCTTGATTGGTAAAGATCGACAATATTATTGTCCAGTGAAGTTTGGTCTGACACGGCGGAAGCCGGTGAACCTGGTCAGGGCGGGAACGCAGCAGCCATAAGTCGTAACTTTCGGGTGTCGTCAGATTGCCAGATGGAGGGTAGTAATGTTGTACTACTTTATTAGTCAGGTCGAAGTGTAGGGCACGGCTTTTTTTATGCTCTTTCTTTTTAAGGTGTTTTTCCATTTTATTGTTTTAACTCAGTTGCACTTTACGGAGATTTCGTAATATTTCACCCTGCGTATAAAAACATGCGAGCATTGTTTGAGCCTGCCAACGCAGGCGAGTTTGCGAGCTCAAACAACATAATTATTCCATCATAAGCAGGGTAGAAATATAGAAAGCGTAGTTTAGGGCGAGCTTTCTTTTGCTTCATTTTCTTTAGTCGTAAAGAAAATGAAGGCGGGTGAAGGGGTGCAACCCTTTCTTTAAAAACAGAAAATACCTTTTATGACTCAAGTATATATATAGTATATTAACTTTTGTAACAAAACGATAATAATAGGCAATTTCTTGATGTTATATGTTTTTTATATATTAGAGGATCATACAATAAACAATCATTATTATATCGGGGTAAAAATTAAATAGGAGGAGATTAATTATGGCAAGAGTACTTATTTCAATGCCTGACGAGTTTTTAAACACAATCGACGGAGTAGCTGATGATGAACAACGCTCAAGAAGCGAACTCATCAGAGAAGCTTTAAGAACTTATGTAAACAAAAGAAGAATCAGAACAGCTGCTTCTGCTACAAGACACGCAGCATTGCTTGAAACACTTCTGTAATTTATAAAAGTTAAATAAATTTAGAAAAGCGAGTCATTTAAATGACTCGCTTTTCTTTTAGGTGTTTTATTCGTGATATTATTTAATTGAGATGAGAGAAAAGATACAAAGAATTTTAAAAAAAATAAATAAACCTTCGAGATATACAGGCAAGGAAATCGGGAGTTTTAACAAAGACTGGGATTCTTCAGAAGTCAGGGCGGTTCTTGCGTTTCCTGATTTGTATGAAATCGGGATTTCTAATTTAGGGTTAAGAATTCTTTATGACAAAATTAATCGCTATGAAAAAAGAAATTTTCTTGCGGATAGGGTTTATGCCCCTGAAGTTGATTTTAAAAAAGAATTAGCGGAAAATCATATTCCTCTTTATGGCGTGGAAAGTTTCAAACCGCTTAATGATTTTGATATGATTGCGTTTTCACTACAGTACGAGTTGAGCTATCCGACCATACTATCTATGTTTGAAATGGCAAATATTCCTATAAAATCAGTAGACAGAATAGAAACTGTCCCACATGACCAACAGAGTTCAGAAGGCAAGAGTCGGGGAGATTATGTTGGTGGCTTTGCCACTCCTATAGTTGTGGCTGGTGGACCAGGAAGTTATAACCCCGAACCGATTTCTGAATTTATAGATGTTTTTTTGATAGGTGATGGGGAAACTATAATAAACGAGCTTCTGGAAGTTATTGCAGATGCAAAAAAACAAAATTTGACCAGGGAAGAAACTTTAAAAAATCTTGCTAAGCTTCAAGGTGTTTATGTTCCCCGTTTTTATAAAAGCGAAGGATATTCGAAGCCTGTTCCTGTTAGTGAAGAATTTTCGGCGGTCATAACCAAAAGAATAGATGACATAGATAATATGGATTATCCTGTCGAGTTTCCAATTCCTTACAGTACAGCGGTTCATGATAGGGCGGTTATTGAGTTAAGGCGCGGATGCGGAAGAATGTGCCGTTTTTGTCAGGCATGTTTTGTAAATTTCCCTGTAAGAGAAAGATCCCCCGAGCATGTAGTTGAAATTGCAGATAATATTTTGAAAAATACAGGCTATGATGAGTATTCTCTTTTAGCTCTATCTTCAAATGATTATAAAAACATAGAAAAACTTGTGAGTATTCTTAATGAAAAACACTCCTGTTCGGGTGTTTCAATTTCTCTTCCAAGCCAGAGGGCGGACAAATTTAGTCTTGAATTGGCGGAGCTGGTTAATTCCGTCAGAAAAAGTACAATAACTATTGCGCCTGAAGCAGGAAGCCAACGATTAAGGGATGTTATAAACAAAAATTTAACTGAAGAACAAATTCTTGATGCGGTTCTTTCAGTGTATAAAACAGGCTGGGATAAAATTAAGCTGTATTTTATGATAGGGCTTCCTACTGAAACGTATGAGGATTTGGATGCAATTATTAGTCTTTTGCAAACCATAAAATTGCATGCCGGAAAACTTAAAAACGAGCTGAAATTAAGAAAATTTTTGAGTATAACCTGCACTATATCTATTTTTGTGCCAAAGCCGTTTACCCCTTTTCAGTGGGCAGCGCAGGACAAATTAGAAGTAATTGACGAAAAAATTAAATATCTGCGTCAAAAAGCCAGACCTCTAAGAGATGTGAAGCTTAATTTTCATGACAGCTTTTTATGCTTGCTTGAAGCGGTTTTTTCAAGAGGAGGCAGGGATTTAAACAGGCTTGTGGAAGAAGTTTATAAAAACGGTTCTTATCTTGATGCGTGGAATGAGCATTTTAATAAAGATATATGGCTTAAAACAGCAGAATCTCTCTCGATAAATTTAGAAGAGCGTTCTTCTAAAGAATTTGATGTAAATGATGAATTACCGTGGGATATTTTTAATATCGGAGTAAATAAAAGCTGGCTAATCAATGAATACAAAACAGCACTTGATTTCAAAACCTCAAAGCCTTGCGATGAAGGCTGCTCTGGTTGTGGTGTTTGTAAGAATTTGAAGACAGAGCCTTCTTTAAAAGGGCATAAGTTGGATGAAAACACTGCAGCTCTCAATGACAGCATGACAAAAAAAGAAAAAACAAAAGTTCATGCAGAAAATTCTGATAATGCCTATCGATACAGGATGAAGCTTCGGAAAACAAACGAATTAAAATATATTTCTCATCTTGACTGGCAAAAATTAATTTATAGTGCAGTCAGAAAAGCAGGATTGAAAATTAACTTTTCTCAGGGATTTAACCCGAGTCCGAAGTTTTCTCTTGCAGTAGCTTTGCCGCTTTTTACCGAAGGAGTTGCCGAATGCGCCGATATTGAAATGCAAGAAAACATTTCCTCCGAAGAAATAAAAGAAAAATTAAACACTTTTTTGCCTGAAAGTTCAAAAATTCAGGAAATTGTTAATATTTCTAAAGATAAAATTTCGATTGAAAAAGCTGTATACTGGGCAAAATATAGCGCTTTGCCCGTTGATCCTGAAAAAGTTGAAAAAATAAACTTAAAGAGTATTGTCAAAAACTCTTTATTACAAGAGAATATAATAATAGAGAAATTTTCTAAAAAGAATTGTTTGAAAAAAGTTGATATAAGATCAGCAATTCATTCACTGATTATTGATGAGTCAAATGGTCAGTATAAATTAGATTTTATCTTAAAAGCAGGACAGGACAGAGAACCAATTAGGATGATTAGTCTTGATAGTATTCCTGGCTGTAAAATAGAGGTATCTAACAGCACTTTAAGGGCTGATCAGTTTCTTAATTTTTTAACCCCGGAAATTGAATGGGATATAGTTAGAGAAAAACTTTTAGATTTTGAATTTAAAGAATTGGTATGAAAATCAAATTATTTAAAATATAAATAAAAATGGCAGTCATTCTGAAGTTCAGAGTGACAATTAAAAGTGTTAAAAGGTATAAGTTTTTTGAAGTTTATGAATAGTATTAAAAGTTTTATAAGTTTTGTTGATGAGGAAATTAATTAATTATGAGTAAATCCATCATTATTTCAGAGCGAGATAATATCGCAGCGATTTCTGAAAATGGAAGAGTATTAGAATTTTTTATCCACCGTGGTGATATCTTATTAGGGGATATTTATTTAGCCAGAGTAGAAAATATTTTGCCAAGTATTGACGCGGCTTTTGTCCATGTGGGCAGTGATAAAATGGGCTTCCTTCATGCTTCTGATGTTACAGGGAAAGGCGCTTTGAAAGAAAGAATCAAGCCTAAGCAAAGCATCATGGTTCAGGTAGTTAAAGAACCCACCGGACACAAAGGTCCGAGAGTAACTATGGCAGTTAGTATTCCCGGAAGATTTCTTGTTCTTATGCCGGATGAAAAAGGCGTTAATGTAAGTAAAAAAATCGCTTCTCCGAAAGAAAGAGCAAGGCTAAAATCAGTAGTCAGTCTTTTAAAACCTACAGGCGTAGGCGTAATTATAAGAACAGAAGCAGAAAATCAGTCAGAAGCTGAAATTCAGGAAGATCTCGAATTTTTACTTGAAAAATGGAATAGTATAATAACAGCATCTGATACAGTTACAGCTCCAAATCTTTTACATAGGGATCAGGATCTTTTATACAGAGTTATAAGAGAAGCAGTTACTGAAGATGTTAACGAAATAGTCCTTGATACTTCTTTTGGCTA
>MFRJ01000064.1:809-974 GCA_001784535.1 Candidatus Melainabacteria bacterium GWA2_34_9 | reverse complement strand
TATATTCAGGCAACAGAAGCTCTGGCTGTTGTTGACGTTAACAGCGGTAAATTTACAAGTTCTGCTACGCAAGATGAAACAATCAGAAAAACCAACCTTGAAGCAGTTGCCGAAATTGCAAGACAGTTGAAACTCAGAAATATCGGCGGCATGATTATCGTTGAC
>MFRJ01000064.1:0-759 GCA_001784535.1 Candidatus Melainabacteria bacterium GWA2_34_9 | reverse complement strand
TGAGCTTGCGCTTGAAACTGATAAATCAAAACCGCAAATAGGACAACTTTCTGATCTTGGGCTTGTTGAGTTAACAAGACACAGGCAGGGACAAAGTCTTGCGGAAATATTTACAAAAAAATGCGCTAATTGTAACGGAAATGGCGTTATAATCGAGGACTTTAATTTCTCCGCTCCTCCACAAGAAGGTGAAACAGTTGTAAAAACTTCGAAAATGAAATTTACTAAACCTATCAATAAAGGTGGTTTAGCAGTTAATGAACAAAAAAAACAAATCCACAGTACTGTTCAGACAAAAATAATGCCTTCAGCGACAAAAAAAATAGAAACCAGTCCTTCGTTGGCAGCTTCTGCGATTAAACCTCAACCTCAAGTTGAAAAAGAAGCTTTCATTCTTAATAACGAACTTATAAAAGATTTCTTCTCGGAATCTTCATATACTCCTAAAGTTTCAAAACTTATAAGATATTATGCAGTCCCTTCGGCAATTGCCAGAAATTATCTGGGACAAAACTTTACGCCGGATGTGTTTACAATATTGCAGGAATTAGAATCAGTAGAGCATGTTGCAACTGATGAAAAGCCTGAAACAGAGCAAGCAGCACCGCAAAGGCAACAGGTGCAGCAGCAGCCTCAGCAGCAAAGAAGAGAATTTCAAGCTGCTCATCCCATGAGAAATCCTCAACGTCCTGTAGAAACAGGTGAACAACGTACTAATCAACAAATGAGACAGCCGCAACCTCAACAAAAACAAGTTCA
>MFRJ01000063.1:2109-7641 GCA_001784535.1 Candidatus Melainabacteria bacterium GWA2_34_9 | reverse complement strand
GGCAACATAATTTTTTTGCTCATCTGTTAAATCAGCAGGTACATAATTTATAGCCTGCTGAGCCAGATCTTTTGCAAATTCCTGAGAATTTAAAGTTGTTATAGCCAACTATATTACTCCTCTGCCCTTAGTTTTTTATTAATTTGAAGTTTCTATCCAGCTTTTTAAAGTTGTTGCAAATTCTTTTTCGTCAATATCTTCTTCAATATTTTCTTGTATATCTTGAATTGTACTTCTGAGATCAGGAATAGCAGCTTGTGGCTGTTGCTGTTGAGCCGTTGTCAAATTTTGATACATTTGCTGCTGCATATTTTGAAGCTGATTTGCCTTTTGATGAGCATCCTGTAAGGCTTTTTCCTGATTTATAGTTCTTTCTAAAAGGTGGTCAATTTCTCTTTGTTGTTTAGAAGCGGCATCTTTGGTTCTTCCGCCTATGAATGCAAGCCCTAATATCAAGCCTCCGCCCAATAAAGCTGCTACTGTCCACCATGGATTTCCTGAATTTTCAGGCTCCGGTTTTTGAACAGGTCTTTCGTTTGCCAGATAAGGGTTTATATTATCAGCAAAGGCTATTTCAACATTTTGCGCGCTTGCTTTAGGGTTAGCTGTTCTGGCAATAAGTCCTTTAAGCTGCTCTATAGTCATCTCGGCAGGAATTGAACCCTGATTTATAGTAACTGCAATTGATATTTCTTCAAGTATTCCTGGTTTTTTAAGTTCTGTTGTTTGTGTTTGACCGACTTTATAACTGTATTCTTCTGCATTTCTTGCGTAATTCCTGTTTTGGCTTGATTCAGGAGAAGGAAGACCTCCTGGTAAGAAAGAACTTACTGCGTTGCTCATTTTGCTTCTGTCTTGAGATCTGTCACCGAGGTCTTCAGTGAATTTTTGTTTGCTTCCCACAGTAGAATCCTGAGGATTATAAGTTATTTTAGCGGTTTCAACAGGAATTTCTCTTAAATAAGTGCTTACTGTGACAACATAATTGCCTTTCCCAAGCAACCTGTCGAGCTGGGCGTTTATTTTTCTCTTCATGTAAGTATCTTTTTCTTCCTGCATGTCAAGCATATTAGCGCTGGCGTCTTCTACGCTAGAATAAACGTTTCCGTTTGTATCTGTAATGGAGATGTTTTCAGCCAAAAGATTGTCAACACTGCCCATTATAAGGTTAATTACTGATTTTATAATATTTCTGTCAAGCTTGTCTTCGGAAGAATCAACCACAAGTTGAATGGTTGCTGTAGCAGGCTGCTGCATAGCGGTAAAAATGGTATCTTTAGGTATTGAAACAAAAACAGAAGCATCGTTTATTCCGGGTAATTTTTTTATAAGCCTTGCAAGTTCGCCGTTAATTGCTCTTGAAAGCCTGATTCTTTTATCTTCTCTTGAGGAAGTAAAATCACCCTTGTCAAAAACTTCAAGACCTACGTTTTTATCCATAAGACCGCTTTTTACAATATGTATTATAGCCATATCTTTTTGGTCTTCGGTGATGTTATCTTTAGGAGAAAGAACAAGCTCAATTTTAGAACCTTTCCCGCCTTTTCTTACTGCAATTCCCTCTTGTGCGAGCAAAGCCTGTATTTCAAGAGCTTTTCCTACGCTATCAGTTGTCATAAGAGGAACTTCTTCTTTAATTTCAGGTGATTTTATAGCTTCTTCTTTTGAACCTTTTGAAGAAGACATCATAAAAACAGCAAATACAATTACAACTATTATCGTTACAATTATACCTATTAAAGCCGGTTTATTTTGAGATAAAGCTTGAGGATTCACTTTTTGACAACCCTTCTCTAATATTTTATCTGTTTATTTTATATAAACAAACAGTATTACCCTGTAAATCCATATACTATTCTACACCTGAATAGCCATAATTTTCTCATACGCTTGTATTACTTTTGTAGTCATTTGTGTCGTAATGTTTAAACCAACTTCAGCTTTTGACATAGCAATCATAACGTCATGAATATCGGCTCCGTTACCGAGCATAGCACTTTCAAGTACAGCATCAGGGGCTTTCACTGTAGCATCAACCTCTTTTACGAGACCGGTCATAACGTCAGTAAAACTTGGAATTTCGGGAGAAGTGCCGAATGACTGAAGCCGCATTGGATTGCTGCCCATTACGCCTCTTGTTTCAGCTATATCAGCCTGTAAAAGTAATTTTGGAACGTATCCTCTCATAATTTTTTCCTCTTTCCCTTCTTGTTATTGGTTATTGAATTATTATTATGGTTTTTAAAATTGTCATCCTGAGTGAAGCGAAGGATCTGTCTATTTTGGAATTATTTCTATAATTGTAATTTGGATAGATTCTTCGGGCTAAAGCCCTCAGAATGACAGAATCACTTTTATGAAGAGTGTTTTACCCTAAATAATTTGCAAGAATTTTTCTGACATAATTTTGTGTTTCTTTGTATGGCGGCACTCCGCCGTACTTATCCACGCTTCCTCCGCCGGCATTGTATGCGGCAAGTGCAAGAATCAGGTTACCTTTGTATTTATCCAGCATGTTTTTTAAGTGTTTAACACCGCCTTCAATGTTTTGCTCTGCGCTGAAAGGATTTAAAACCCCCAGAGTTTTTGCAGTCCCCGGCATTAACTGCATTAAGCCCATAGCTCCTGCTTTTGAAACAGCAGTAGTATTAAAATTTGATTCCTGCTGGATTAAAGCCATTACTAATTTGTCATCTACTTTATATTTTTCAGAAACCTGGCTTACCAGTTGCTGAATTTGCCCTTTTGAAAGAGAAGGAAGTTCCGCAACTTTATATTTAAGTCCTTTAGGAGGAGTCAACTTCATAAAATCAGCGAATTTGGGAAGATTTGCTTCTTGATTGCCGTTAATTGCAGGCATTGCCGGAGAAATTGATTTTGTTTGACCGGCAAGAATTGATTCTATCTGCAAAACCCTTTCCTGAGCCGATTTAATGCTCGCAGATTGTATCATGCTTTGTATTGATTGACTGAACATCCCCTTTTCCTCTTAAAAAATTATCTTCCTATTTCTACAGCTTTCTGAGCCATTGCTTTTGTAATTGAAACTACAGCAATGTTTGCTTCATAGGCTCTTGATGTAAGTAATGAATCTGCCATATCAATCATAGGATTGACGTTTGACCTTCTATAATATCCGTTTTTGTCTGCATCAGGATGTCCTGGTGCATAAACAAGTTCTCCGGGAGTCGGATCTTCGATAACTCCTGTAAGAGTTACTCCGCCGGAAACGTTAGGCAAAGTTCCGGTATTAAACACATTTTCTTTCATTCTGTTGAGTAAACCGTGAAAAGAAATATCGTCCAAAGCCGCTAATGTAGGAATTTTTCTGACATAATTCGGTGTATCAAGGTTTGCTATATTTTTTGCATGTACTTCAAGGCGCTTCCCGTGAGCGTTTAAAGCTGATTCGCCTATATTTAATGAATCTAATAATCCCATTAATTACCTACTTTCCTACTTGTGCAACAGTTTTTAATTCCTGAATCAAGGAATTTGCTCTTCTTGTTGCTACAGAATAAAATAAAGAGTTTTTTTGCATAGCCATAAGCTCTTCTGCTATGTTTACTTTGCCTTGTCTTTCTTCAATTAATGGACAAGGGCCTATAGTTTTTGCCATTTTAGTTTCAAGTGGGCTGTTTAACTTTCCTACATATTGCTGAAAACTAATATCCTGTCTAACATAGCCGGGGGTGTTTACGTTTGCTATGTTGGAACTGAGAGCCTGCTGTTTGACTGTTATTAAGTCAAGCATCATATTTGTTTTGTCGAGTTGTCCGTTTAAACTGAAAGACATATATTTTCCTCTTTTTTTGTTATTTTATTTTTTTCTGTCACCCTGAACTTGTTTCAGGGTCTATCCCTTTAGGGATTTAATCTACAAGTGTAAGCAGGACTGATTCCAAAACAAGTTCAGAATGATAGCCTTAATTATTGCCTCAAGTTGATGGATTGCCTGTATATTTCATCAACAACTTTTACAAGCCGTGTGCTGGCAATCAAACTGCCGTTAAGTTTCAAACTTTCATTAACATAAGAAAAGACATCAACGTTTGCTTTTTCAAGCATTCCCTGTTTTATGCTTGAATGATCGGCAATTAAAGTTGCTTTTCCTGAATCAGCTGTCGGAGTTACTTTATTTCCTTCAAGTTTTTTCAGTCCTTCAGGGTTATTAAATGATACAAGTGGGATCTTTCCTATTGTTTCAAAAGTTGTATCATTTGTTTTAAGGACTGTAACTGTTCCATCGGGTTTGATTTTAAGCTTTTGATAGTTTGCAGGAATTTTAATACCGTCTGCAACAAGCCATCCGTCTGACGAAACAATATAGCCTTCGGAATTTACAGCAAAAGAACAATCTCTTGTATAAGCAACCGAACCGTCTTTGTTTGTTACTGGAACAAATCCTGCTCCATCAACACCAATATCAAGATCTCTGGTTGTTCTTACAAGGTCGCCTTTTGAATAATCCGTTCTTAAAGTCCCTTCAAGGCTTCCGTCAACGTTCAAATAAGTTTCAAATCTTTGCGCCTTAAAGCCGTTGGTGTTTAAGTTGGCTACGTTTGATGAAATATAGCCAAAAGACTCAAACATCGCGTTTGAGTTGGTTATTAATTTTGAGATAGAGCCTTGTAGTGTAGTCATATTTTATAATCCTTTTAAGTTAGCATTTATACTCTGCCTAATTCTTGTATAGTTCTTGACAGGGAATCACTTTGTATGAGGAACAATTGCCTGTTAGCTTCAAAATTTCGTCTCACTGGCACCATATTAAAGAGTTCTTCATGCATCGCAACGTTTGATTCTTCTACATAACCCTGTTTAACATCAGGATTTTCAAGAATTGCGCTTGAACTTGTAACTATAGAAATAGTCCCTGCTTCGCGGAGCTTTAAATTTGTCTTATCAAGGTATTTAATCAAGCCATCTTTTTCTATTTTTATATCGGTAAGTTCTTTTGGAACGCCGTTTAATTTTATAGATTTTCCTTCTTTTGAAAGCACTTTATAATCCTGAATAGTAAGAAGATTTCCGTCTTTATCAAGCTTAAATCTTCCATCTCTGGTCAGTTGTATTCCGTTGGGAGTCATGACCTGAAAATACCCTTCAGTAGCTAAAGCCAGATCAAGAGGATTTTTTGTAATTTTAATTCTGCCCACCTGCTCGTCTACGTTTTTAGACAAAGCATTCGGACCTATAAATTCTGCAAATGATGATACAACCGGTACTTTTTTTTGATACCCGACTTTGTTAAATCCTTGAATATTATCGTTAATAATATTCATAAGGTCTGTCTGAAGATACATATCTCTAATAGAAGAGATCATTCCTCCATCATTCAGGTCAATTCCGCCATAAAGTTTCATAAGCTTTTTCCCCTCTCTTGCGAAGCGGGAGTAAGGACTCCACTTTTTCTGACTAAATGTCAGGAAAAGAAGGAGGAAGCCGAAACGGAAAACGAGGAGTTTTTCGTTGGAGGCTTTGAACTCATTCCCTCTCTTTCTTAGTAATCGGAAATATAAGAGCAGGATT
>MFRJ01000063.1:0-1953 GCA_001784535.1 Candidatus Melainabacteria bacterium GWA2_34_9 | reverse complement strand
CTTGTCTGCTCATTTATCCCTTTTAAGATTTTTTCAAGATATTCTGCTTGGTTGCTCGCACGTAACGGCGTTTCGTGTCGGTCAAGCCGCCCCTTCAGCCTCAGCTCGCAATCCGCTTTTTCTGTTTCAAAACACTCTATCTCTATTTTTACTGAACAATCTTTGTTTAGAATAATTGAAATCTTGAATCTGCCTAAATTTATTGTGGTTATATAAATTACAAGCACTGTTTGTTCAGATTCTTCTTCTTCTTTACTTTCACGTTTTTCAAATCTTATTTCTATATCCTGCTTTTCAGATAAAGGCAGCCAGGGTAGGTATAATAGAGTCAAATTCGTAAGTATTTCCTGCGCGGACGCATCTTTTTTAGGGATAACCTGACTTAACAAAGTTAAAATTTCTTTTATTTGTTCAGTATTTTGGGTACCTCCGGGTGCCTGCTGAAAAAGCTTTAAAAGCTTATTCAGAGATTCTTTAGAGTTTTCTTCAAGTGTTTGCTTGATTAAGGCGGTATTAAGTTTTTGATTTTGTTTTAACAGGGTTTCTAATGTTTCAGCCGAAATGTTTTTGTACATAAGAAAGCTAAAAAGTTCTTCGATGTCTTTAGGAAGGTTCAGAAGCTCTTTTATGAGTTTTGCCTGCTCCATTCTGTTTATGGCGTTGAATCTTACGTCAATATTTTGATTTAATACTGTATTTTGACTTGCTGAAGTATTTGTTTGCTGCATATTTTTAGCTTCAGAAGCTGTTTTTATGGTTTCATTGATGCCTTCAGCTGCAACACTTGAAGTTTTGGTGTTTTTCACAAAATTATTAATGATTTGAAGGTAGTCTATTTTCATTTAATCAATTTAACCTGTTTTCATGGAAAATTATAAGACCTTGTTTAAAAAATTCCACTTTGATTCCAAACTTTTCGCACTATCTTAACAAAAGTTAATATTAAAATTTGTTAAGCTTCTAAAAACTACAGTTGTAATGTATAATGTTTTTATACAAATAGAATACTTTACATCTAAAAAAGTTTCTTCAAAAAGTTTTATATTTATTAAATACCCCTTAGGAGTAGTGGCAATGGATTTAATTCCTATTAAGCCTTCAAATAATTTAATCAGACCGGCAACAAGCACGGCAAATGACGGGGGGTCTAAATCACAGAGCGGTTATATAAATGTCAGAACTGGCGAAAAAAGCGATGAGTTGAAGCTTTCTGATGAAGGCAAAAGACTTATTGGCGAAGATCCTGTTGTTGACGATAAAAGCTTTTTAAATGCTGTAAAGGAATTTTTTCTTTCAATACTAAGATTTATTAAAAAAGTTTTCAGCTTTAAACTTCCCCCTTTTCATTTTCCTAAAAAGAAACAGCCGCCACAAATAGTTGAAACAGTTGAAAAAAGTGAAGTGAAAAATTTTCTTGGTTATACAAAACACACCAATTAATAAATTTATATATGTAAAATAGTCTTAATAATTTCCGTCGGATTTTTGACCTGACGGAAATTATTTTTATTATTGTAAATACGGGATAAAAATTGGAGAAATTTTGCTGAAATTTTTGTTTAACACTACAAAATGTAATCATAACAAGATTTATCCGTTTAGTGACGGGATTTTTTGCCCTGATTGCGGTCAGGAAATAAAAATTTCATGGCGAATTTTAAGATGCGAATGTTGTTCCACAAAAAGAAAAGCCCATTTTTATATAAATAAGCTTGTTCCTGAAGAAAAGTTCTGTAAAAAATGCGGCAGCCGTGAATATTACATCGATATAAGAGAAAAAATCGAATTTTTTGATTATGAATACGCAATTATCCTAAAAGAAGAAGTAAAAACAGATTCAAAAATTAAAAAAACTTTGCAAATATGGATAGAAGAAGAAAATATTCGAGAAGCTCTGCGCAAACCGAAATTATTGCCTGTGTTTAATGTTTAGTGTAAAACAATTATTATGAA
>MFRJ01000062.1:11381-12731 GCA_001784535.1 Candidatus Melainabacteria bacterium GWA2_34_9 | reverse complement strand
TATAAATGATATAAATAATGAGGACGGGTAAATAAAATGGAAAATAAAACCAAATATATATTTGTAACAGGAGGCGTTGTCAGTTCTTTAGGAAAAGGAATTGTAGGCGCATCACTCGGAAAACTTTTGAGGGCAAGAGGATATTCAGTTACTATCCTGAAATTTGACCCTTATATAAACGTTGACCCCGGTACAATGAGTCCATTCCAGCACGGAGAAGTTTTTGTTACTGACGACGGCGCAGAAACAGACCTTGACCTCGGTCATTATGAAAGATTTATTGATGCAAATTTCGGCAGAATTAACAATGTAACCGCAGGAAGCGTTTATTTAAACGTTATTAATAAAGAAAGACGCGGGGATTATCTCGGCGGAACAGTTCAGATAATTCCTCATATTACTGATGAAATCAAAAACCGTCTGAGAGAAGCTGCAAAACATAATCCTGATTTTTTAATTGCTGAAATCGGCGGAACAGTCGGGGATATTGAGAGTTTACCTTTCCTTGAAGCAATCAGGCAGTTTAAAGTTGAAGCAGGGTTCGGAAATACAGTATCTATTCACGTTACTCTTATTCCTTATCTTAATTGCTCGGGTGAGCTAAAGACAAAACCTTCACAGCACAGTGTAAATACTCTTAGAAGTATCGGTATACAGCCTGATATCCTTGTTTGTAGATCATCAAAATCAGTTCCGCAATCAGAAAGAGCAAAACTGGCTTTATTTACTAACGTACCTCCTGAAGCAGTAATTGAATGCAAAGATTTAAAGACAATTTACGAAGTCCCTGTTGCTCTTGAAGCTCAAAATCTTCCGAAAGAAGTTCTTAAGAGATTAAATATTCAAGATAATACCGTTCCGAATCTTGATTCATGGAAAACAATAGTAAATGGCATTAAAAATCCTGATAAATCCGTTAAAATTGCGCTTGCAGGAAAATATACAAAACTTTCCGATGCGTATATCTCGGTTGTAGAATCCTTAAAACACGCAGGTGCTGCGCTTGGCACGAGCATTGAGCTAAAATGGATTGATTCAGAAGATGTTTGCGTTGATTTCAAAAAAGCAAAAGATGTTATGGCTGATGTAGACGGTCTGGTAATTCCGGGCGGTTTCGGTATCAGAGGCGTTGAAGGCAAAATTAATGTTATAAATATTGCAAGAACTTCAAATACACCATTCTTAGGTCTTTGTCTTGGCATGCAGTGTGCTGTTATTGAATACGCAAGAAATATGGCAGGCTTAAAAGATGCAAACAGCACTGAATTTAATCCTGAAACTCCTCATCCTGTAATTGATCTTATGAGAGAACAGGAAGAAGTTGTTGATTACGGCGGAACAATGAGATTG
>MFRJ01000062.1:10988-11365 GCA_001784535.1 Candidatus Melainabacteria bacterium GWA2_34_9 | reverse complement strand
CATTCTCGGGGCTGTCGCCTGACAGAAAACTCGTGGAAATGATTGAGCTGAAAAACCACAGATATTTTATCGCAAGCCAATTCCACCCTGAATTTAAGTCACGTCCTGAAAGACCGCATCCGTTATTCTATGGTCTGGTAAAAGCAGCTCTGGAGAGAAAAGAAAATGCAGGTAAATCAGAAGCATCTTCTCACGCAAGCGTCTGAAGCAGCTCAAAACTCGTATTCACCTTACTCAAAGTTTAAAGTAGGCGCGTGTGTTTTGTATGAAGACGGCAAAACTTATACAGGATGCAACGTGGAAAATGCCAGCTATGGCTTGACTCTTTGCGCTGAGAGAACTGCGATTTCTTCGGCAATTGCTGACGGAGAAAAAAC
>MFRJ01000062.1:10612-10830 GCA_001784535.1 Candidatus Melainabacteria bacterium GWA2_34_9 | reverse complement strand
CGTATTCTTTCGAACTTTAGAAATTTGTAAAAGATAAGCCTCTGGTTTAACCAGAGGCTTATCTTTTACTTTTATTAATTAAAAAATTTTAGTTGCTAACTGATGCAGGGGTGTTGTTAACAGGTGGTTTCCATTGCGGTTTATTTTGCTGCCATTGCTGCTTTTGTTCTTGCCAATTTTGTTGTTTTTGTTGTTTTTGTTGCTGCCACTGTTCGGCT
>MFRJ01000062.1:4478-10498 GCA_001784535.1 Candidatus Melainabacteria bacterium GWA2_34_9 | reverse complement strand
TTGCTTTTGCTGTTTGTGCTGCTGCCATTGTTGGTGTTGCTGCTGAATTTGCGGGTGATTTTGCTGTAATTGAGGATTTGGTGTATTGAAATTTTGGGCGGTTGAAGAATTAACAGATGCGAAAGAACTTACAACAACCGATAAAGCCAATGCTGCGAGGATTTGTTTTTTCATTTTCAACTCTCCTTTTTAATCTACTAAATATATAAACGAATTATTTTAATGTAAGTTCATAAATAATAACAATTTTTTAACGTTTCAGGTAGTAATTGTGTAGGAAAATTAATTTGAATTTAAAATCGTTTTTGTTAATGCTAGTATATAGTATAAATTTTATAAGAATCGTGTAATTTAAAGGAAAAAGAAGAGTCATGATAAGTACAAGCGGTTTAACACTTAGATTCGGCGGACGTGTTTTATTTGAAAACGTAAACATAACATTTAATTCGGGAAATTGCTACGGATTAATCGGAGCAAACGGTTCAGGGAAATCTACTTTTTTAAAGATTTTATCAGGTGAAGTTGAGTCAAATTCAGGTGATGTTTTTAAGGCTCAGGGCAAAAGAATAGCAGTCTTAAATCAGAATCACTTTGCGTTTGATGAATTTAAAGTTCTGGAAACAGTAATAATGGGGCATAAAAGGCTCTATGAAATTATGCATGAAAAAGATGCGATTTATGAAAAACCCGATTTCAACGATGCAGACGGGATTAAAGTTGCAGAGCTCGAAAATGAATTTGCCGAGCTTGACGGATGGGAAGCAGAATCCAACGCAGGAAGTCTTTTGAATGCTGTGGGTGTTGAAACAGAGCTTCATAGTATGCTGATGAGCGAGCTTACAGGAAGCGAAAAGGTTAGAGTTCTTCTTGCGCAGTCATTGTTCGGAAACCCCGATATTCTTCTGATGGATGAACCTACGAACCACCTTGACGTTGATACCATTATGTGGCTTGAAGAATTTTTGATTAATTTCCAGAATACAGTCATAGTCGTTTCTCACGATAGGCGGTTTTTAGACAAAGTTTGTACGCATATTGCAGATATAGATTACAACAAAATTCAGCTTTACAGCGGAAATTATACATTCTGGTCAGAAGCAAGCCAGTTAGCGCTTAGACAAAAACAGGATCAGAACCGCAAAACTGAAGAAAAAATGGAAGAATTAAAGACATTTATCGCGAGATTCAGCGCGAACGCATCAAAAGCAAAGCAAGCAACTTCCAGAAAAAATCTTTTAAACAAATTAACTCTTGAAGAAATAAAGCCATCAAGCAGAAAATACCCTTTTATGGTATTCAAGCCTGATAGAGAAGCTGGAAACGACATTTTAACCATCGATAAATTAAATAAAACAGTTGACGGCAGCACCATACTCAAGAATTTTTCTTTGACTGTTGAAAAAGGAGAAAAAATAGCTTTTGTAGGCAGAGAAAATATTCACGGGGAAACTCTTTTGCAAATTCTTGCGGACGAGATGGAAGCTGACAGCGGAAGTTTTAAATGGGGAGTTACCACTACACAGGCTTATTACCCGAAAGACAACAGCAAATATTTTGAACGGGTGGATGATGTTACTCTTGTCGATTGGCTACGTCAGTATTCAAGAGAAAAAGAAGATAATTTCCTCAGGGGATTTTTAGGTAAAATGCTGTTTTCGGGCGAGGAAACCCAGAAAAAAGCTCACGTTTTATCAGGAGGCGAAAAAGTTCGCTGCATGTTTTCGAAAATGATGGTTTCGGGCGCAAATGTTTTGATAATGGATGAACCTACAAACCACCTTGATTTGGAATCGATTTCGGCTCTGAACAATGCATTGATTGATTTTCAGGGAACTTTGCTGTTCCTTTCACAAGATCATCAATTTATTGAATCTATTGCCACCAGAATTATTGAAATCACCCCATACGGCTGGATAAATGAGCAAACTACTTATGATGAGTACTTGAACAATCCTAAAATCAAGAAAAGACGCGAAGAATTGTATAAAATGGGCAGTACTCATCTGTCAAAAAAATAAAATTATTTATTAATTCTTAGCGAGGAAATTTGACTGAAGGGCAAATTTGCTTGATTTCGCCTTTAACTTTGTCTAAAACAGCAGTTATCGGGCGTAAATTCTTTAGAGTTTCCCTGTAAAATCCCGTTTCGTTTTGAGCAACAGATTTTGCAACTGTGGTTATATAAGATCTTGCATTATGGCAAGCTTCTAAAATCCCTTCTGCACCGCTTTTACTCAAATATTTTGCTTTAGGATTAGCAGAAACTTTATTGGAAATATCTTTGCCTAAAATACCTTCTGTTGATAAGGCTAAAACTTTTTCAAAGCCTTTTCTGGCATTTTCTATAGCTTGTGAATAGCTGTTTTGCCCGTTTTTCTTTGAAAACAGTCTGTTTAAAATGCCGGTAGATTCAGTTTTTGGCTGAAGTTTATCAATTTCTGATAAAGCGTTATGGATTGATCCGTAAAACTTTTCAGCGTTATATTTAGGAACAGAAGCGCCATGATCAAAGAAAGCGCCCCGTACATTTTTTTTATCAAGAAATTCTTTTTTCTCATCATGATGTTTTGCTTCAAATCGGCATGCAGTATAGATAACAAGTACATCAATAAGCCACATAACAGCATCATGCATGCTGAAAAGTTGCGGCAATCCTGTAAAAGAAACTTGAGGCTTGTTTTTATTTGAATTCCTAATATTAGAAGAATTATCTTCCCCTGATTTAATGTTCAAATTGTTATTTCGCTTATAAGTTGTATAAGCAGGGTTATAATCTGATTTAATTAGTCCATTATTAATATTCAAAATAAAAATAAATACCTCTAATAATTCTCTTAATGATTTAAAAATCCTAAAAATAAAAGTTGATATTATGAGATAAAATATATTTTACAGTTTTGCGTAAAATAACTGATAAAGGCGTGTTTTGGGGATTAAACTAAAATTTAATGTTTCTTAATAACTCGAACTGCTCCGAATAATCATTACATAATGTTAAGTTTTTCATTTATTTTAAATTTCAGTGTTGTAATTTGTTTTTATATTAATGTGGGTGATTTGTTTTAAATAAATATTTTTTTTGGGGTTTTCTTAAGTAGTGTGGAGGAGTTTTAAAGATGATTAATTATGCAAGTTTACAGCAAACATTTCCAAGCTATAACCAATCTTATCAAAATAGCTTCAGTTTTGGTTCACAGCAAAACAATACAAGTATTTTTAACAGCTATAATTCACCGTATGCATTTCCTGCTATGCAGCAGCAGATGATGATGCCTCAACAACAGAATAGTTCAACAGGTTTTATGCAGCAGCTCATTATGATGCTTTTACCTTTATTATTAGGTAATATCGGTCATCAATCAACAAGCATTACTGAAGAAGAAACAATAATTGAGGATGAAGAAGAATTCCCTGAATTTGCACAAGTAAATTCACCTGCAACAAATGCCAATGCAAATGTTAATGGACACGGAAAAACAATGCTGGTAAATGATGTAGGCGGTACAAATAACAATTATGTTTCCGGTCATGATAACAGAGTTGAATTTATTGGCGATGCGGATGTAAATAATTTCCACGTAAACGGCGAAGATAACGAAGTATCTGTATATAACATAGGCGCTGATGACACTGTGTTTTTAAAAGGAAATGCACGTGACTGGGAAATTGACGAAATACCTCAAAGCGGAAATACAAGAGGATCTTCCCATTATGTTGTATTTCATAATACAAAAACAGGTACATATGTAAAAGCTGCCAGCGACCGAGGCAGCAGAGATGAAAACTGGATAAAATCAAGAATAGTTTACGAATAAAACTCCTACATAAAAATCATAAACCATTTTTTTCTGCTTTATCTCAAGAATTATTGCAATTCTTGAGATAACTTTTTTTAATAAACATCTTTACGCCGTTTAAACTTTGTATGCAGGTATTTATGAGAAACTTCGCTTAAAGGTTCGCCGAGGAAATCCTCGTATAACTTCATTATGAATGGGTTTTTGTGGGCTTTTCTTATATCTTTTCCGAAATCTATCGCATAAAGACTTTCCATTCGGGCCTTTATGACTTCATAGTCTTCTGTATAAGGTTGCCCGCCCCCTGCAATGCATCCGCCGGGGCACGCCATAACTTCCACAAAATCATAATTGACTTCACCGCATTTTATTCTTTCGATAAGTTTTCTGGCTTCTCCTAGGGAACTCACTGCGGCTACCTTTAATTCTTTGCCGTTTATATCAATAGAAGCTTCTTTTAGCCTACTCAAGCCTCTGACGGACTGGAAATCTATTTTCTCAAGCTCATTTCCTGTCAATAAGTTGTAAGCGGTTCTTAAAGACGCTTCCAAAACTCCGCCTGACGCCCCGAAAATCTCTCCTGCGCTGGATGCAAAACCAAGAGGATTGTCAAATTCGGAATCTTCGAGGAGTGCGAAATTAATTCCGCCTGTTTTGAGGATTTTAGCAAGCTCTCTTGTCGTTATTACTACATCTACGTCTTTAATTCCGGCAACTTTGTTTGTTTCACGGTTTATTTCAAATTTCTTTGCGGTGCAGGGCATCACAGAAACCATAAAGATATTTTCAGGTTTAATATTATTTTTTTGTGCAAAATAACTTTTGGCTATCGCTCCGAGCATCTGATGAGGGGATTTGCAGGAAGAAAGGTTAGGAATAAACTCGGGATAAAACGTTTCAACAAATTTTGTCCATCCGGGAGAGCAGGAAGTCATAATAGGAAGTTTTCCATTGTTCTCAATCCTTTGGACAAGTTCGCTTGCTTCTTCCATGACAGTCAAATCAGCCCCAAAAGCTGTATCAAAAACCTGTTTGAATCCTAATTGTCTTAACCCGCTTATCATTTTTCCTGTTGAAACAGTTCCTGCTTTCAAGCCCATTGCTTCGCCTATAGTAACTCTTATTGCAGGAGCTGTCTGGACTATTACATATTTGTTCGGATCACTAAGTGCATTAAAAACTTCTTCCGCGGAATCTTTTTCACAAAGTGCAGCAACAGGGCAGGAAATTACACACTGTCCGCAGTCTATACATACAGAATTTGCAATTTTATTACCGAATGCAGGCTGAATTTCCATAGGAAAACCCCGTTCGACAAATTCTATTGCGTGTACGTCCTGCAATTCTTCGCAAACTTTTACGCATCTTCCGCACAAAATACATTTTCCGTGGTCTTTAACATAAGCTTCAGAGGAACAGTCCTTGTAATCTGGTCTTTTTCTTCCGCCTTTGTATTTATCTTCAGAAATTCCGTATTCTTCACATAGGCTTTGAAGTTGGCAGTCACCGTTTCGCCTGCATACGAGGCATTCATAATTATGATTGGCTACAAAAAGCTCAAGGATTGTTTTTCTTGCCTTCAAAACTCTCGGGGAATGTGTTTGAATCTTTAGACCTTCTCTTACAGGATAAACGCAGGATGCAATAAGGTTAGGGCTTCCTTCAAGTTCAACGGAGCATAACCTGCATGCACCTCGTCTGCTTATAAACGGGTAATAACATAAAGTTGGAATGTGTATTCCCGCAGCTCTCGCTGCCTCCAAGACAGTCCAGTCGGGCTTTGCTTCAATATTCTTTCCGTTTATCGATATGTTGACGTTTGCCATAAGTTTGTCCGTGTAAACAACCCAACATTATCCTAAGCAAAAAAATCCTTAAAAACATTCTCTATGAAGGCATATTTATTTATTCTTTAGTACTTTCATGAAATAAGCGCCGGGATTTTTTACCCTGTCTATACAAGCTAATGTTAAAGCAACAGCCTGTTTCACATTCGTGGCGCCTTCATTTTTAATAACAAGACCTGAATTCCAGACACCCCATTTTGTTAATTGGTTTGACATTTTGTGATATTCTTCTTTTGAAACCCTTCTATAACCGTAATCCATATCATTTAGGTCGTGATATGCAAAAGGTTCTTTAATTTCTGTTACTGTTTTTTCTTCTTTTGCAAATTTTACTTTTTCTGCCTGTTCCTTTAAAAGAGCATTTTCTTTTCTTTCT
>MFRJ01000062.1:3405-4326 GCA_001784535.1 Candidatus Melainabacteria bacterium GWA2_34_9 | reverse complement strand
TCGGTTTTTAAATCATAAAGACGTCTATATATCGCAAGTATAACATATGTTGTTACATCCAAACGGCTAAAGATTTTTAGCATCACCTTATATATTGAGGGAAAAATATTATCAAAACACCCAGAACAAAAAGAATAACACCTCCAATTAACTTTGCAGGCCCTAAATAGCTGTCTCCTACATAACGATTAATGGCAAAAGTCGACACACTGAAAATCATCAGATCATCTAACATAAAAAATACAACATAAAGCAAAATATACAGGTGGTATTGAAGCATAGAAAGATTTGCCTGAGCTAAAACGCTGGTAAAAATAGCAGGTAAAGCCGATGAACATACAAATTCTATTGAATTTACAGCAAATGCCAATCCTATTACTCCAAAAATAGTCACAAAAGAAATCTCTGCGGCAACAAGTTTCTGTACTTTTGTCATTGTTTTTTGTTTTGACTTGGCGTCATCTATTTTACAGGCAATTTGTCCTTTGTTTTTAATATAAGTCGATAAATCCATAACCCCGATATAAAAAGCAATGCACCCGATTACAAGCTGTAAAATCCTTAAATAGCCTATAAAAAGGAATATTCTTAACAGTGCTGTCATAAAAAGATAATACAGTATGCCCGATGCAAGCAAAAAAGAGCCGACAATAAACCATATTTTTCGTTTGTCATTCAATCTTGCAATTAATGTGATTAAATACACCAAAACCCATATTGCACAGGGGTTAAAGCCGTCAACTAATCCTAAAGTGATCGCTAATATGGGTAAAGATTGTTTAAATATATTAATTTTCCCCAAAAATGTATCAACGTAACCCTTTCTTTCAAGCTGGTTCCGGATTGTTAAATTTTTATTATCTTCTTTAGTTAAAAAATTTCTTTGAATTATTTTTTCTAAGTCTTTGCCTGTTTTTTCGT
>MFRJ01000062.1:2899-3331 GCA_001784535.1 Candidatus Melainabacteria bacterium GWA2_34_9 | reverse complement strand
TAACTTCGGTAATAAGTTTCCATTAAGGTCATTTCCTTCTGCGAAGTTATATCATGAAATTCAAATTTTACCTTTGGATATTTGTTTTTGAGAACTTTATCTATATAGTGCCTTGCATTAGAGCAGCTGTGGCATGTCGGATGGAAGAAAATAACTGCTGTCTTTGTTTTTTTAGAAACTACGGCTAAAGAATTTTGATTTAAGCTGTCTTTTTGGACATTAGTTTCAATTTTTTCAACGGATTGCCGTTCTTGTTTTGTTTCAATACTCATGAACAGATTTTTGTTTTCTTTTGCCGAGATAAAAACAAATACAGCTATTAAAAACACAATAGTAATAGCCTTGATTTTATTGATTTTTAGCCAATTTAAAATCAGCATAAGTTTATTTTTCATAATATTCCATTTAAATAAGTCTTTGTTTAATCATTAT
>MFRJ01000062.1:1120-2889 GCA_001784535.1 Candidatus Melainabacteria bacterium GWA2_34_9 | reverse complement strand
CCCCAACCCCCTCCCTTAAGGGAGGGGGCTAGAGATAAGAAAGTTGTCCCTCCTCCTTTTCCTGACATTTAGTCAGAAAAAGTGGAGTCCTTGCCCTTTACCTGCTTTTTTAAAAATATCAAAATTTTTCATTTATCATTTTTTTCAAATTGGTATAACTTAAATCTATAGCCAGTTTTTTTGCATTACAAGTGGAAAGTTGATTTAACTCGAATCGCTATACAAGCTGACAATTTCATTTTTATTTTGTAATAGCGCGAAATAGCTCATTATGCTAAACTATTTTTGAGAGTTATGGCGTTTATAAAAGGGCTATTATAATGCAAGAAAAAAGCACCAATGAAATAAATGAACATTCTTCAGCCAAGAGCAGTAATCGAGATAAAAAAGATTTTTTACGTACGATTGTAGAAGAAGATATAAAAAGCGGTAAATACAGCGGAGTTATCACCAGATTTCCTCCAGAACCGAACGGATTTCCGCACATAGGGCACGCAAAATCTATATGCTTGAATTTTGGTATAGCAAAAGACTATAACGGCGTTTGCCATTTGCGTATGGACGACACAAACCCCACAACAGAAGACCTTCTGTATGTTGAAGCAATTAAAGATAACATCAGATGGCTGGGATTTGACTGGCAGGATAAGCTTTTCTTTGCCTCCGATTATTTCGGAAAGCTTTATGATTATGCTGTAAGACTTATAAAATTAAAGAAAGCTTATGTTTGCAGCTTAAGCGAAGAAGCAATAAGAGAATATCGCGGTACTGTTACACAAGCAGGCAAAGAAAGTCCTTATCGAAACAGATCGGTTGAAGAAAACCTTGATTTGTTCGCAAGAATGAAAGCAGGAGAATTCAAGAACGGAGAACACGTTCTCAGGGCAAAAATAGACATGGCGAATCCTAATATGAAGATGCGCGACCCTCTTCTTTACAGAATTAAACACGCTCATCATTACAGAACAGGTGATGAATGGTGCATGTATCCTATGTATGACTTTGCGCACTGCCTTTCAGATTATATGGAAGGTATAACTCATTCAATTTGTACTCTTGAGTTTGAAAATAACCGCGAACTTTATGACTGGATACTGGATGAAATGGAATTAGATCCTCCTCGTCCTTATCAGTTCGAGTTTGCGCGCTTGAATCTTAATTATACAGTAATGAGCAAACGCAGATTGCTTGAGCTTGTCGAGAAAAAATACGTTAGCGGCTGGGATGATCCCCGTCTTCCGACACTCGCCGGTATTCGCAGAAGAGGGTATACCCCTGAATCAATAAGAAATTTCAGTGAGTCTATTGGTATTGCAAAATCTAACAGTATGGTTGACTTTGCTCAGCTTGAATTTTGTATTCGTGATGATCTCAACCAAAAAGTTCCTCGCGTGCTTTGCGTGCTGAAACCTCTTAAAGTCGTCATAGAAAACTACCCTGAAGATCAGACAGAAATGCTTGATGCTCCGTATTTTCCGCATGATGTCCCTAAAGAAGGCTCAAGACAGCTGCCTTTCTCTAAAGTTATTTATATCGAGCAGGACGATTTTATGGAAAATCCTACAAAAGGATACTATCGTTTAGCTCCGGGGCAGGAAGTCAGGCTTCGTCACGCTTATATTATCAAGTGTGAGCAAGTCATTAAGGACGAAAACACAGGCGAAATCCTTGAACTTCGCTGTACTTATGATGCTTCATCAAAAAGCGGTGAAGATACAAGTAATAAAAAAGTTAAAGGCACTATTCACTGGGTTTCCGCCAATCACGCA
>MFRJ01000062.1:0-1060 GCA_001784535.1 Candidatus Melainabacteria bacterium GWA2_34_9 | reverse complement strand
GCAGAAGTTCGCATTTATGACAGGCTTTATTTAATAGAAAATCCTGACGGACCAGAGGATTTAAATCCCGACTCTCTGGAAACTCTTACAAATTGTTATATAGAACCTGCTGTGGCGCAAGAAAAACCCGATGTGCGTTATCAATTTGAAAGACAAGGGTATTTTTACCTCGACCCGATAGATTCTGTCGACGGAAAACTAGTCTTTAACAGGATTGTTCCTCTTAAAGATTCTTGGTCCAGAGCTTCTAAGTCAGTTGAAACAAAACCAGAGCCACAAAAAGAACAGCCTAAAAAACAGGAAGCTCAAAAGTCTGCTGAACAAAAACAAGAAGTAGTTGTATTAAGTCCGGAAGCAGAAGCCAGATTAAACCGTTATCAAAGCGAACTCGGGCTTAATGCGGAAGTTGCTGTGATTCTTGCTAAGGACGAGGATTTGTCGAAGTTCTTTGAGTCAGTTCTTTCTGTTTATAACAACCCGAACAGCGTTGGAAACTGGATAGCTAACGAGCTTTCAAGAGAACTTAAAGACAAAAAAGTCAGGGAGCTTCTGTTTAATTCAGCTCAACTTGCGGAACTTGTTGAACTAATTGATAAAGATACTATATCAGGAAAAATCGCCAAAGACGTATTCGCGGAAATGCTTGAAAAAGGCGGTAGCCCGAAGTCTATTGTTGAAGCAAAAGGTCTTCTTCAGATAAATGATTCTGCTCAATTAGAGCCTATTATCGATAAAATAATAGCTAATAATCCTGATAACGTTTCTAAATACAAAGAAGGTCGGACAAACTTGCTGGGATTCTTTGTCGGACAGGTAATTAAGCAAACAGGCGGCAAGGCCAACCCGAAATTAGTCAACGATCTTATTTTGAAAAAATTAAACTAAATTCATTAATTAACAAAAAAGTGAAATTGTAATCAATATCCGCTAAATATCATCCTATAAAAGTCAGAAAGGATAATAAATTGAATGATTATGTTCTAAAACGGATTTTATGTGATAAAGAATTTTCCATGAGAAGTTGTGAAGAAACAGATGGGAATCAGTAATATTAAAGATT
>MFRJ01000061.1:5504-15295 GCA_001784535.1 Candidatus Melainabacteria bacterium GWA2_34_9 | reverse complement strand
AATTCAGCACCGCTATAATCCTTCATTAAACCTCCCCAGTCATCCGTTGCCTCCTGGGCAAAGACTGCAGGTGAAATAATGAAAGAGAAAATTAATAAAAAAATTAATGAAATAAAAGATTTCATTTCTTATATTTCTTTTCCAACCTTATTAAGCATAAATAAAAGCTTCTTATCAACTTCAGGTTCGTTAATTTCGAGTGTTTCAGCAATCTCATTATTATTAAGACCTTTTATGTACCTTAATTTAAATATATTTTTGTGAAAACCTGAATTATTATTTTCATCAATATTGCAAATAATCTCTTTAATCTGGTTTATCTGACTTTCAGACAAACTGACCTGCTTCTCTGACACTTCCTCAAAAGAAATATCATAATTTAACGCAATATCACCATTTTCATCAAATTCATAACCTATATTTAAAGGTTCCTGCTCTCCATTATCTTTATAAGAACAAGGTTGGTTTATTGAATTTTTTATTACATCTATTATTGCGGTATTTGCTATTCTTTTTATGTAAACTTTAATAGTATTAAGTTCACTTTGTTTAGAAACAAGGCTGTACGCACGCCTGATAACTTCATTGCAAAATTCATCAAGCAAATACTCATGTCCTTTGTAACCCGGACATTCTTTAATAATATTTTCTATAAATTCTTTTTGTTCCTGTGTAATATTCATATTTTTTGTTTCTCTAATTTTTTAATTAAAAACTGATAATCAGGTTAGCTTTTATTTTATCTCTATTTACATTAATTTTTGGAAGTTTAGTAAACTGAATAGTTGTCTTATAGGTCTCTAAACAAATTTTATCAACTTCTTGTGAAAGCTTCAGCAAGAACAGCACTTAAATCTTTACTAGGCGGTGGTATATCTTTTGGTTTAACCTGCTTCGTGCCTGAATGTAAAGGTTTTTTGGTTCTATCCGGTGTAGATTGCCCTGATGGATTAGCCGGTGGCATTGCTATATTTGAATTCTGATTATTCGTACCTGTAGGATCCGGATTTGGTAAAACTCCCATTTGATTAACAGGTTGAGGATTTACAAAAGGTAAATTTTGATTCGTTAATGTTTTATTATTTATCCATAAAGCAACTGCAACAGTAACTGCAATACCCGCTGCGACTAAGCCTGATGCTACTTTTAAATCCAGCGAACGCATTTTCTCTTTTCTTAAAGCAGTTTGATCTTGCTCTTCCTCATCATCAAAATCATCATCAAAATCATAAGATTTTTCTTGTGACTTTTTAGAAGCAGGACTAACTTTGTGTTCTGCAGCAACTTCTTTTTGGTCGTCATATATTTCACCGATAAGATCTGCTGTTTGTTCTTTATCCGATTTTATATCGTCCTGTGTCGATACGTTTTCCGAATTGTCAAAATCAAAAAAGTCATTAGTAGAATCAACAACTTCAACATTATCAAAAGAAGATAAAATATCATCTATATTGTATTCAATAGCAATATCATCAAAAGCGTTATCTAAATCTTTCTCTTTCTCCGGTAAAAATGTTTCTTCACTATAATCTTTATGCGGAACTTCTTGTGTTTCCTGATGCAGGGAAGCAACTTCCTGTTCATCCCCGGATATCGATTCTTCATTATTATTTTCTAATATAGATTCTTCTGTAATACTAGTGCTTAAATCTATAGAACTGCTTTGCATGTCTGGAAGATTTTCTTTTATTTCTTCACTTATATGCTCATTTGGAACAAGTTCATTCAATTCAACCAGAGGCTCTACTTCTGCTAACATTTCTCCTGTCAAATCCACATTACCAGGGATTTCATTATTTAATAAATTAACTTCTTCATGAGAATCAAAATCTTGTATATTTTCTTCTTCAGAATTTAATTCAAAATTACCGGCGACTTCATTATCTAATAAATTAGTTTCTTCATGAGAATCAAAATCTTTAATATTTTCTTCTTCAGAATTTAATTCAAAATTACTAGCGACTTCATTATCTAATAAATTAGTTTCTTCATGAGAATCAAAATCTTTAATATTTTCCTCTTCAGAATTTAATTCGAAATTACCGGCGACTTCATTATCTAATAAATTAGCTTCTTCATGAGAACAAAAATCTTTAATATTTTCCTCTTCAGAATTTAATTCAAAATTACTAGCGACTTCATTATCTAATAAATTAGTTTCTTCATGAGAATCAAAATCTTTAATATTTTCCTCTTCTTCAGAATTTAATTCAAAATTACCGGCGACTTCATTATCTAATTCGCCGAAACTCATATCGTGATTGTTAAATTTCTCATCATCATGATTAATAGATCCGTTTCCGCCTGATAAAGCCATCTCATTAAAATGTTCTGATACCGACGATAAACTTTCTGAAATTCCTTTCGCCGAAGATGCTGCCATCGCGAAAGCTGCACTGCCAACCAAACCTGAAATATTTGCCACTTGCAATGCTGAAACAAGCTGACCACCACCTAAAACTGCTCCGCTTAATAAAGCTAACTTGCCTGTCGCGCTTATAACCCTTCCAATCCTTCTTCCTGAAATATGTTTTTTCTTTTTCTGCCTTGATGTTGCCTGATTTATATTTTTTTCACTACTATCGATATTATTAATATTTTCTTCTTCAATATTGATTTCAACTTCCTGTCCAACCAAACTTGGATCGCCTGCAAAAAGTCTTAATGTATAATCTTCATTATTATTTTCTTCAAAATTAAACTTGTGTCCGACAGCTTTAATCATATTATCAAGCTCAATAATATGATTAAATTCCTCACTGCACTGTGTACATGAAGAAATATGCCTTGCCAAAAATTCTTTATCCGAAGAAGCTATTCTACTTTCTATATATTGAAAAAATAATTCTCTTGCCTTTTCATGATCTAATGCCAAATGAGAATTTTTACGTCTGCTTGATGAATTAATTGCCTGATTAATTGTATCTATTGATTTTAAATGATTAACATCAACAGATACATATTTATCATTACCTGCCTGCCTGTTTATTTGATCAACTTCTATAAACCCTACAAATTCTGCATTTTCCAGTGTCGTTTCTAAACGCACTCCTACATATATATCTGCCAAAATATTATTTAAAAAATGGCTTCTCGGGATGCACATTTGCGGATAATCATCGCCAACAAAAGCCCTGACTGCTATTTTAATATTATTTTCTACTGTTATATTTGCTATATCGAAATCTTTAAGCAATAACAAACCAGAAAGGCTGTTATTTTCTGAAACTATTGTTATTTGATTCTCTTTTAGATAATCACTCAATACTTTTGATGCAACCAAAGACATAAAAGCTTTTTTCTGCAAATTCAAGTCATTTATGCTTGAAACAGCAGCTTTTATTTTAATTTTATTCTGTATCTCAATTTTTTTGGCAAAAGCCTTTGGCATATCCCAAGTCCCATCAGTACAGCAACATTATAAACATATTTTCAGGCACTTCCTATTGTAAAGATTTTTCTAAAAAAAGAAATCATCAATTTAGAGGAATCTGCAAAGTTTTTTATTTCACAAGTCAGCAAATCTTCCTGTTTTTACTTAATTTTTTTCCGGGGGCGTGCTAAACTTTTTATTGACATACCGATTGGCTTTTTGTTCAATATAAATGATAAGATAGCTGATTTTTATTTTAAATAAACCGCAGGAGGCAGACAATTGTGTAGAATTGGCGCCATTAAATCAAGGAAATATATTCATCCGTCTAAAGCATTATTATTAATGCGTTCCCAACAAAAAGGTCATGACAATTCTGGTTTTGCTATGGTCATGCAGGATTTGGGCGGGATATTTAAAGATTACAAAGAACTCCCTATTCTTTCAATGGCATGTACCGACGAAGGCTTAAATATTGCAGATAATATACTCGCGGAAGAAGGTTTTGTAAGGGCAATGCAATGGAGTCCCGAAACCAATCCAGACCCGAAATTAATAATTGAAAATATGCCGCATTATATATTTCAAGTGCTTCAATATCCAAAAGCTTTTAAATACGCTTCTCGTCAAGAAAAAGAAGAACTTCTGGTTAATACAAGATTAAGATTAAGAAAAGCTCTTGAAGTAGACGAAGAAGGATATGTTTATTCTTTCTGGCCTGATGTAATCACTCTTAAAGAAATTGGCGATCCCAAAGATATTGGAACTTATTTTGGTTTATGGGAAGAATCAGAAAATTTTACCGCAAAGATTATTACAGCACAGTGTAGACAAAATACAAATTACGATATAGTAAGATACGCCGCACATCCATTTTTCTTACAAGGTTATACATCTCTTGTAAACGGAGAGAACACTTTTTACGAAAGAAATAAACTTTTTCAACAAAGCTTATTCGATGGATACATAGGCTTTGAGTCAGACTCACAGTGTTTCTTATACACATTGCATTACCTGAACAAAGTATTAAAATGGCCTCTTAACTATTATAAACATACAATAACCCCTCTTCCTCATGAAGAAATAACTCAAAGACACGATAAAACAGTTCTTTTAAAAATAAAAGAATCGCTTACTCACTTAGAAATTAATGGTCCGAATACAATTATAGGAGTACTTCCTGATGGAACGCTCTTTACATGCTGCGATTCAAAAAAATTAAGACCTGTTGTTATTGGATATACAGATGACACGGTAGTTATAACTTCTGAAGTAACAGGTATTAACGAAATTTTACCTGAAAGAAACTGGGAAAATGATATTTACCCTCACGAAAGAGAAACCGTGGTAATTAACAACGATTTGAGGGTCGAACAATGGCAACAATAAAAATAAATGAAATCAGCAAAGATGAATTGCTATGGCAAATTGAATACAATTCAGACAGATGCACTTTATGCGGAAAATGCGTAGCTGCATGCCCTTTCAATGCGATTGAAGCTTCAGTTGAAAAAAGAAGAAAAGTTATAAACGAAGACTCAACGCCTGCACCAAAAGTAAAATTTCAAACAGTGCCGGTAATCAAACAAAATATTAATATAAAAAATTTCTGCCGTGGCTGCGGAATTTGCGAAAAAGTCTGCCCGAATGAATCAATAAAACCTGTCAGAAACACTGATGAAAAATTCGCCATGAAAGTTAGGGCTTATACAGGCGACTCTTACAAAAGAGGTGGGAGAAACAATCTGCATACAATGCCAAGAGCGCTTGATAAAATAAAAATCGGACGTATTTCCCAAATGACCGACCCTTCACTTGATGCGCAAAGACATACCTTTGAAATGCTTGCTCCGTTTGGAAGAGTGCTTCCTCCTGAACAGCTCCCTTTAACAGAATTAAACGGTCAGCTTGAACTCAGTAAAAATTTGCCGCCGGTAAGATGGATTTATCCAATAATTCTCGGAGATATGTCCATTGGAGCACTTTCAGGAAGAATGTGGGAGGCTCTTGCTATTGCTACCGCTTACATGAACGAAGAACTCGGAATACCAATCCGTATGTGTTCAGGCGAAGGCGGTATGCCAGTAAGACTTATGAAATCAAGATATTTGAAATATATGATTCTTCAGATAGCTTCAGGGCATTTTGGTTGGAACAGAATCATAAACACAATGCCGGAAATGACAGAAGATCCTGCGGGAATTCTTATCAAAATAGGACAGGGGGCAAAACCTGGAGATGGAGGGCTTTTACAGGCTAAAAAAGTTGCCCGTCACATTCAGGAAATCAGAGGAGTTCCTAAAGCCGATCTTTTAAGCCCGCCTAATCATCAGGGGCTTTATTCGATCGAAGAAAGCGTCCAAAAAATGTTTCTTTCAATGAATGCAGCATTTAAATTCAGAGTTCCCGTTGCAATTAAGGTTTCTGCAAGTGTAACAAGCATTTCTGTCTATAACAACCTTTTAAGAGATCCATATAATATTGTCGGCGGATTCTTCCTGGACGGAATTTTCGGCGGAACAGGCGCTGCACATGAAATTTCACTTAACCACACTGGTCATCCGATCCTTTCAAAATTAAGGGATTGTTACTTGGCAGCAGTACACCAGGGAAAACAAGGACAAATTCCTCTCTGGGCAGCAGGCGGCTTGGGCATGAATGGGAATCTTGCCGCGGATGCGTTTAAAATGATGTGCCTAGGTGCAAATGGTGTGTTTACAGGAAAATTGTTACTTCAAATTGCGGGATGCGTGGGTAATGACCACGGAAAATGCAACGCCTGCAACACAGGACTTTGTCCTGTAGGTATTTGCACACAAAATCCTGTCCTTGTAAAACGGCTTGACATTGATAAAGTAGCTGAAAATATTGTAAATTACTTCATAGCTACCGATCAGGAAATAAAAAAACTAATGGCACCTATTGGAAACAGTTCTTTGCCTATTGGTCGATCCGACGCCCTTGTTACAATTGACAGCAGCATCGCTGAAAAACTACAAATTCAGTATGCATGTTAATTAAAGGAGAAACTTAAAGTGTCTGAATATAATATAAAAACAAATCAAATAGCTATAATAAATGGTATCGTTGATGGACAGAGAATTTCCACACAACAATTGTTGCAAGAATTATATAATAAGCTTGAAGAAGGCTATAAAGAATTTGAAATCAGTGCATCCGGTCAGCATGATATTGGCGGACCATTATGGGATAAAGAAAATAAACTTTTAAAATTCAAAGTTACTAATCCCGGTCAGCGTGTAGGCTCAATGGGAATGGTCGGAACTGAAATTCTGGTGGAAGGATCTGCTCCTGCCGATGTCGGCTGGCTTAATGCCGGGGCAGAAATCACCGTAAAAGGCGATGGTGGTGACACAACCGCACATTGCGCTGCAAGCGGAAAAATTTATATTGCAGGAAGAACAGGAACTCGTTCCGGCGCGCTTATGAAACACGATCCCAAGTTTCCTCCCCCCGAATTCTGGGTTCTCAAAAACACAGGCTCATTCAGCTTTGAATTTATGGGCGGAGGTACTGCTGTTATTTGCGGACATGGCTGCGACAACTTAAATTCCGTTCTCGGTTCCAGAAGCTGCGTTGGTATGGTTGGCGGAACCGTTTATGTTCGAGGAAATGTAAAAGAGCTTTCCAGTCAAGTATGGCTTATGGATTTAAACGATGGCGACAAAGAATTTTTACTTCAAGGGCTGCCTGTTTTCCTAGATAAAATCGGCAAACCGGAATTAATAAACGAACTGAGCAAAGGGCTACAAGATACTAAAGAAGACCTTTCCCCTTCAAATAAATGGTCTAAAATAGTCGCTAAAACTTATGAAGAACGCAAAACTAAATCTTTAATGCCGCTGAAACAATTCAGATTAAACAAATGGGTTGAAGGCGGAATATTTGGCGATTTGATTGAAGACGACTATTCTATATCAGATTTGGTTTCAACAGGAGATTTAAGACTTAAAACCCCTGCATGGAAAAACGCAGCTTACAGCGCCCCTTGTGAATATAACTGCCCTATAGGAATTCCGACACAAAAAAGAATTTCTCTTTTAAGACAGGGCGAAATTGCAAAAGCACTTGAGCTTGTACTTGAATTTAGCCCGTTCCCTGCTTCTGTTTGCGGACAAGTCTGTCCAAACTTATGCGTTGACGAATGCAACAGAAAATACGTTGACCAGCCAATAAAAATGGCGGAATTAGGCAAGCTTTCAAAAGATATTAAGGTAACTACACCTAATAAAGAAAATAACAGAAAAGTAGCTGTCATAGGTTCAGGCGCTGCCGGTCTTGGCGCAGCTTGGCATTTGAGAAAATCAGGCTACAAAGTAGATATTCTGGAACAGGATAAAGTTTTTGGCGGAAAACTAAAACAAGTTATTCCTGAAGACAGACTTGAAAGAAATATTCTGGAAACAGAGCTTCAAAGAATTATTGACTCTGGCGTTAACGTAAAAACAAATACAAGAGTCGATAAAGAACTTTTCAGCAAGCTTGAAAAAGATTATGATGCCGTTGTTGTAGCAATAGGCGCTCATAATCCTGTTGTGATTCCTTTTGAAGGTCATGAAAAACTTGTAAAAGGACTTGATTTTCTTAAAGCAGTAAACAATGGCGAAAAACCCCATGTTGGAGAAAAAGTTGTTGTAATCGGCGCAGGAAATGCTGCAATGGATGTGGTAATAGGAGCTTATAATCTTGGCGCAAAAGAAGTTACCGCAATAGATATCCAAAAACCTGCCGCTTTTAAAAAAGAAATCAAGCACGTCGAAATGCTTGGCGCAAAAATCCTCTGGCCTTGTTTCACAGACAAAATCAACGAAAAAGGCGTTCAACTTAAAGACGGAAGACTTCTTGAAGCTGATACCGTAATAATATCTGTCGGCGACAGATCTGACTTTTCATTCATAGAAAGAGATTATCTTGATGAAAGAGGACTTATAAAAGTAAACGAATACATGCAAACAGTAAATAACCGGAAAATATTCGTTCCCGGAGATGCTGTTAAACTTGGTTTGTTTACTAATGCACTTGCAGATGGCAGAAAAGTCGCAATCAACATAGATAAAATGCTTTCAGGGCAACCTCTGGATAAATTTGAAAAAGCTCCTATGATTCCGCAGGATAGGGTAAAAAATGAATATTATCATCCTATGAATCCTCAAAAAGTTCTGGAAATGAAGCCTGAAAAAGAAACTGATCGTTGTCTGAGTTGCGGTTATTGCAGAGATTGCGAATACTGCAAGGAAATTTGTCCCGAACAAGCTATTACAAGAAATTCAAATCCTGACGGTTCTTTTGAATATACAAGTAATTCTGACAAATGTATCGGCTGCGGTATATGCGCAGGCGTCTGTCCATGCGGCATATGGACCATGGACGACAACCTTGCAAAACATTCCGAAGATTAGAATTTTTCCTTTTTAAAAAACTTTTATAAATATTTTAAAAATTTTATCAAAGTTTTTTTCAAATCGTCCGATATAAGTAATAAGAAAAAAATTATTAAAAGTATCCAAATTTTAATCTTGTTTAAAAAACACACTAAAATTGGAAGGTGAATAGGCTATTTAAGGTTTCAAGGAGTTATTGTATTGAGCCAGAGTCAAAGAATTACAATAGATAACGACCCTATAGAGGCTATTTTTGCCCTAAACATGGGTGATTTTCTAACAGAACATTTGATTTCACAAGATTTGCTGAAAAAAATCGATACTTCTGTTAAAGACAAAATTGATAGACTTAAAAAACAGCTAAGTGAATTGATTTCCATTTATTCTCTTGACAATACCCTTACATTATTAGGATTTAACAGTGAAGATGAATGCATAATCTATAGTTCTATTGCAAAAACGGTAGCACAAATGCTTGATGCAGATGATTGCCGAATTTATTTAACCCCTGAATTTACAAAAAATTCTAAAGAAAAAAGTAAGCTTATTACTATGGGTTTTTCCAACAAAGAAAATAGCAATAAAAATTATTTCTTAAATGAAGAAAATAACCCTATTGTACAGTCTTTCCTAACATGTGAAACAATTTATCTTAAAAATTATAAAGAAGATATTGCAACCTTATTAGCAGTTCCTATGGCTAATAACTGGGGTAATGTCGGTGCTATTTGTGTTGAGAACAAAGAAGCAAAAGATATATCTCCTGAATACATTCACCTTCTTGAAGTAACAGCAAGTTTATTCGTAACCTCAATGAGATTACAGAAATTAACAGAACAAACCGATGCAGCATTAAAAGATGAAGAAGCATCACCTGTTGAATTAAGACAATTAAGAACAGACTTAACAGCAAGTATTGGCGATCTGGGTGATGAACAGCAGCAATTCGTCGAAGCTCTTGCACGCGCAGTAGATGTTAAAAGTCAATCCCATGAACAATCTCAAAAAGTTGCTGA
>MFRJ01000061.1:0-5448 GCA_001784535.1 Candidatus Melainabacteria bacterium GWA2_34_9 | reverse complement strand
AATCTTGGCGTGAATTTATTAATGAAAATAAATTTCCTCTCCGAAGTTATTCCTTATGTTCATTATCACAAAGAAAGATGGGACGGCACAGGAACACCTGAAGGTCTTTCCGGAATGAGCATTCCTCTTGGCGCCCGCATAATAGCTGTGGCAGATGCTTATCAGGCAATGAATACTCAAAGAGCATACAGAAAAGAACTTTCTCGAAAAGAAATTCTCGATATCCTAAAACAAGAAGCCGGAATCAAATGGGATCCCGCAATGGTAAACGCTTTGTATGAAATAAAAAGCGTTTAAAAATTAATCATATTATAGCGAACCTGCTTGCTGACTTACTTGGGTTAGTGTATTTCCTAATGTACCACCAATAGCTTGTAATTTATCTGCTATTGTAAACCAGGTAACTACGGATATAAGCGCAATAAAACCAAGAACTAATATCCACTCTCCTACATCTTGTCCCTTTTTTTTCATTTATTCAAACAACATTAACTACAGTACATAATAACACAGCGTGCATAATATACTGTACAACAAAAGTCATGAATAAATAATGATTACTCTGTTTTTTAAGTCAAAATTTATCTCTGAATTTCATTATTGGTTTTTCATAATACCTGTAAACAAAAGCGCTGATAAGATACAAACTGATGAAATACATGCTTATTAATATCGGCGAATGATAAAAATTAACAAACAAAACATCAAAAACGAACATTATAAGTAAATTAAATAAATACATTGAATAAGAATAAAGACTTGTTTTTTCAAAAAAGTATTTTATAGGTAAAATTTTAGAAAGTTTTTTATTTATAAATTCATTATTTTCAAAAAATATAATCAAAAAAGCAAAAGAAAAAGGGATAATGCTAAAATAAAACGATTTATAAAATACTATATTTAAAAAATCATTAAAAGGATTTTTTGTAAAATATAAACAATAAAAATCAATAATTATCAAAATTGAAATAATAAAGCTGATTATTAAAAACTTTTTAGTTAAAAGTTTATTAAAAATTTCTATATTATTTATTTTTAAGCACGCAAACAAAACGCCAATTAATAAAGCATCAAATCTAAGAGGAATGCATCTTCTGATTCCAAAATCACTATCAGCAGGATTAAAACCTAAAACATAAAAAAATCTTATTAAGGCAATAAAAATTATTATTTTTATTAAATTTTTATATAAATATTCAAGTTTTGTCTTATTATTACTAAATACAACTAAAAGCAACGGCATCAGCAAATAAAACCATTCTTCTACGGATAAACTCCAGCTTTGGTTAAAGAAATGCATATGTCTTATGTCAAAATTTTGTATAAAAACCATCTGTTTTAAGAGAAAAAAATCAGAAAAAACATTTATAGGCGGATTTGTAAATTTATAAATAATTATATAAATAACAAAAACAAGATAATACAAAGGTAAAGTTCTGAGCCACCTTCTTATATAAAAATTTTTAATATTTGATACGTTTAAACCTTTGTTTAAAAGCTGGATTAAGATTTTCCCGATTAAAAAACCGCTTAAAACAAAAAACAATTCAACGCCAAAACCGCGAAATATCATAGCTATAGATAACAAAGATTTATTAATAGTATTATCAGGAACCAAATGTCCTATTAAAACCATTATAATGGCAAAACTTCTTATTACATCTAAGCCAAAATTTCTTTGCACACTGTTGTTTAACATAATATTTATTACTTAAATTTTTCTTTACTCATAAACACTAATCGTAAAACTGACCCTGTATTATTAAATTATAGTTTAATATATTTTTTATTATTATTAATTTTGTTCCAAATAAAAAATTTTCCTTCACTTCGTTCCGGAAAATTTTTCACTTATACTATTTTTTTCTTATACTATTGCTGACTTACTTGAGTTAATTTATTTCCTAAAGTATCACCTATTTCTTGTAACTTATCTGCAACAGTAAACCAGGTAACCATAGATATACACGCAACTAAGCCAAGAATTAAGCCCCATTCGCCTATATCTGCACCTCTTTTTTTTTTCATTTCATCAAATTATTTCAAACCTTATAAAATTTATGTAGCACCAGCACTCTGTGATAATTGGTTAGCTTGTTGTAATTTTGTTGTCAAATTGTTAACTGTTGTTTTAATCTGACCGCCCATTGTTTGAAGTACTGTAATAGCTACTACAGATACTAGCGCAAGGATAAGACCATACTCAACAAGACTTTGCCCTTTGCTTTTTTTGTTTTTACTGATTTTTTTCATGAAAATATTTCTCATTGCTCACCTAAACTCCTGTTAATTAAATTTACTTCATTACTTCTGTATAATAATAACTCAATTCTAAAAATTAGATAATCACTTTCAAGGGTGATTTTAAAACATCACCCTTAAAGTTTTAAAATCATATATAATTTTTATTTATTTATTAAATTGCCGGGCAAAAACCAATCATTTCGGTACAAACTCTTTATTGGTTTTTATAATTTAATTCAAAGAATTTAATTGAATTTTAATTTTTATAATTTAATTATCACTCTTAAGGGTGACCTTTCGAATCACCCTTAAGTACTTAATTTTATATTTTATTATTTACGCAAATCTTATGTTAGCTTTTTCGAGCCTATCCAATGCTTCATGCAGTATTTCATCGGGCTGTACAATTGAAACCCTGAAATAATTATCGCTGTGTTTCCCAAAAGCTATACCAGGTGTAAAGACTACTCCGGTTTTCTCCAGAACATATTTGCACCAGCCTTTTGAATCATAGCCTTCAGGCACCTGAAGCCATAGATACATAGTAGATCTTGTTTTCTTAAGATTCCACCCGAGCTTGTTAAGACCTTCTACCATAAAATCACGTCTTCTCTGATAATTTCCGGTAATCTCTTCCGAATAAGAAGAAGGCATATTTAATGCAGCAAGAGCTGCATCCTGAATAACAGAACATGTACCATAATCCATGTTTGTTTTTACATTATATAAAGTCTTGATAATATCTTTGTTTCCAACAGCAAAGCCTATTCTCCATCCTGCCATATTATAAGTTTTTGAGAATGAATAAAACTCGATTGCTACATCTTTAGCGCCTTCCACCTGGAAAACACTCGGAGGTTTATAACCGTCAAAAGTTATTTCTGTATATGCAAGATCACTGCAAAGCAATATATTATATTTTTTACAATAATCTACCAATTTTTTGAAAAATTCTAATGTAGCAACCCCTGCTGTAGGATTATTCGGATAATTAACAAAGAAAATTTTTGTTTTCTCTGCTATTTCTTCCGGTATAGAGTCTAAATCAGGCAGAAAATCATTTTTTTCTTCTAACTTAACATGATAAACATCGCCGCTTGCAATCCATGTTCCTCTTGAAAGCACAGGATAATAAGGATCAGGAACGATATTTATATCACCGGGATCAGTAAAAGCAAGCGCAAGATGAGCAAGACCTTCTTTTGCTCCGATAAGTGTCTGTATTTCATCTTTCGGGTTTATATCAATTCCATATTTTTTATGCAACCACTCGGAAATACCCTGTCTTAACTCCATTTTTCCTTTAAAATCAGGATAACCATGATTTTTTATATTCTGCAGACTTTTAATAGCAGCTTCTACTACCGGCTGAGGAGTGGCTCCATCAGGATTCCCGATTCCTAAGTCAATTAAATCAACGCCTTTTGCTCTTGCTTCTTCTTTCCACTCATCAAGCTCCGCAAAAACATAAGTAGGAAGGCTTAAAAGTTTTTTTGCCGGAGTTATATTTATTTTAGTCTGCATTATTATCTCCTGATTTTTAAGTTCATATTGGTTTAAATCAATAACAATTCTATAGTAAGTGTCTATTATATTCAAGATTTTTTAAAAGTTTAGTCCCTATAATGAGCTTTTATTCCTGAATATATAAAAAGCATCAGGGGTTTCTCTATCATATTTTATTTTTTCATTATGGTAATTTATTCCTGTTTTATATACAAGGTCAAAATCCTTAAACATTTTAAAATCTATAGTGTTGTACCTAAGAAAATCTTTTGATTTGCGCGAAGCGGGAGTTAAGCCTAAAGATCCGGCTTCGCCGGTCTGCAGGGCGAACTCATTCTTATCAAAATTAAAAACTAACTGTTGATTATTACAAATTACAATATAATCAATATTTTTAAGTTTTTCCTTTGTTAAAAACTCATATCTTAGAGGAAAAATTTTCCACGAAGGATTTTCATTAAAAAACTGGTAATACCACATTTTATCCGAAAAAATAAGACCTATTTCAGAGTTATTTTTTGCGTTTTGAGCAAGATATTCTAACGGTTTTCTAAATATTTCATCGCATACAGAACCTATTTTATATCTTACATCTTCTCTGGGACTGGTAAGCAAACTTATATTATTTACAGGAAAAATAGGTCGCAATGCGTTTGCAAAAGGAATATTTATGAAACATACAACAGCAACAATAAACACAATTATTTTCAATGGCTTTAACTTATAACTGTAACTTAAGGCAAATAAGGGCGAACAAAGCACCATTGCTGTTGTGAAATATCTCATGTTCCACAAAGTAAATCCCAGCAATGTTGCCAAAACAGGAATAAATATCAGCGGAATTAACGAAAAAAGAGCTATTGTCTTAATTTTATCTGTTTTTGAAAAAATATTTTTAAATCCGTTCCTTAAAACCAGCGGAATAAATAGCAAAAAACCTATCGGTCCGTAAGTTGCAAAATTTTCATGAATTTTTGTATTTAAAATATTTATATCCGCATAAATTAAACCCTGATTTTCGTTTAGCCTAAAAATTCCGAACAATATGTTTTTCAAAAACAAAAACGGCAAGCTTAATATCTTTGCAGCTTCAAAACCCGTAAAATCAATAAAAGCAAGGTTATATCTTATTATATTTGCAATAAAAGACTGTATGCTTTTATCGGGAGGCATATAGAAATCCATATAGGACTCAAGCCCCAGCAGATTATGAAATTCCTGATAATTTAATATGTAATTATAAGAACTTAAGAGAAGAAAAAATAAGACTGTCCAGCTTCCGCATAATAATAACGGCTTATAAAACTGATTTTTTTCGCTCCGAACAGAAATTATGGTATAAATTATGCCTAAAATCGGCAAAAACATAAAGACTGAGCCTTTTATTCCCATAGAAATCCCTATTGCCATTGCTGACATAACAAGCGAAATCTTTTCTTTTTCTCTTACCCCGTAAATAAAAAGATATAAGGAGGCAAAGAGAAAAAACCCTAAAACAAGGTCATTCTGCGTACTTGATGCCTGAAGAATAATTTCCGGCAATGATGCAAAAATAAATACAGCCCATAAAATCCTTTTTTTTGAGATTTTTAGATAAGTCAAAAAGCTTGTCAAAACCCACAAACTTCCGCAAAAAGATATGAACTGCGCCATGCCGGCTAAAAAATCTTTTTTTATAAACACGAGAACCCATAAATA
>MFRJ01000060.1:19384-26342 GCA_001784535.1 Candidatus Melainabacteria bacterium GWA2_34_9 | reverse complement strand
ATTCATTAAAACAGATAAAAGAAATAGCTATAGCTCTTTATAATGCTGAAAATTATTCAAAATCGCTTTTTTACCTAAAACAAGTTCCTCTAAAATACAGCTGGTACTACCTTGCAAAAAACCATGAAGCACTTGGCGACAGGAATAGAGCACTTTATTTCTATAAAGAAGGTTTAAAAAAATCTTCATCCGCCTGTGAAAAAAAAGAAAATTTTGAACAGGCAATGCAGGCTTATGTTTCATTAAATCCTAAAAGAATAGATAAAAGTTGGGATGAAATTTTGGGTTTTGCAGGAACCGCAAGAGATTTTGCATTGTTTCATAAAGCCCAGCTGATGCCAAAAAGCAAGGCTCTTAAATATTATTGGGAAATAGTAAGCAAGTATCCAAAAGGAAACTTTGCTTCAGAAGCGTTATGGAATGTTTTTTGGGATAATTATCTTAATAAAAAAGATAATTATAAATTAGCAATAAAATTGGGCGAAAATCATATAGCAAAGTACGAAAACTCCAAAGCTTCTCCCTCAATTCATTTCTGGATGGGAAAAATATACGAAAAAAGAGGCGATAAATCTAAAGCATATTATTATTATAAAACAGTTCTTTCTAAATATCCTGACAGTTATTATGCTTTCAGGTCTGATGGAAGAATTACCGCTTTAAAAACAGGGGTTGATCCGGGATGGAAAACGAATTCATACAATAGAATTCCCGAAGATCAGATTGAAGTTAAATTGCCATATTCCAACGGAGAAATAACTCGTTTATATGGCAAACAGTCAATGGAATTAATAAATGTCGGAGATTATGAAACTGTTTCAGCCTTTCTGAAAGATGATGCGTTTTTTGAAAGCTGGATAAATTTTCAAAACGGTATTATTTCCAAATCAATAGTTATTGCAAGAAACAAAATGGATAAGCTTTTAGAAAAACCTGACAGTAATGACCCCAAATGGAAGCTGATTTATCCTGTTTATTATCCTGAAAATATAAATTACAATTCAGAATTAAATAAACTTGATCCTGTTATAGTTCTTTCTTTAATGAAGGAAGAAAGTTATTTTAATACTTTTGCTCTTAGTTATTCTAATGCACGAGGACTTATGCAGATTTTACCGGGAACTGCAAAAGATATAGCAAGATGGAAAGGTCTTGGAAACTATAGCGGTGTACAATTATTTGATCCTGATGTAAATATAAAGCTTGGTACAGCTTATTTAAACCATGTAAAAGGTTCTTTACATAACAATATGGTTTTTGCCGTAGCTGCTTATAATGGAGGTCCCGGTGCTGTTGAAAGATGGCTAAATGCAAAGCCGGGCATGGATATAGATGAATTCATAGAAGATATTCCTTACGAAGAAACAAATATATACGTGAAAAAAGTTTATAAAAGTTACTGGAATTATAAGAAAATTTATAATTTAAGATAAGTGTGCAGTTTATATTTTTTGAATGTGTAGTATTCTTTTTGTAATTTCATAAAAAGGATACTACACATTATGGATATTAAAACATTTGAAATATATATTGAAGGAATGCATTGTGCAGGCTGTGCTGCAGGAATTGAAACTGAAATAGCAAAACATAAAGGGGTTCAGCAAGCCAATGTCAATTTTGCTATTAAAAAGCTTTTTGTGACATACGATTCCAATCTGATTTCACAGGAAAATATTAAAAAAATAATTTTGGATAAAGGATATACTCCGAAAGAAATCACAGAAGTTTCAGAAACTAAGGATTTAGAAGAAAAAGAGTTTAAAGAATTACAATTCAACCTTATAATTAGCACTGTTTTTACTGTTCCTGTCCTTATAATAAGTATGTTTATAATGCATTTGCCTTATAAAAACCTGATACTTTTTTTCTTGTCCTTGCCTGTTATTTTTTGGGCAGGGAAACAGTTTTATATAAGAGCTTTTAAGGCTCTAAAATATTTTTCGGCAAATATGGATACTTTAATAGCTGTTGGAACGGGTTCTGCTTTTATTTTTAGCGTTGTTTCAACATTTATGCCTCATGTTTTTGAAATTTCAGGTCAAAAGCCCCATGTTTATTATGAAGTGGCGGATGTTATTATCACTTTAATCCTTTTTGGAAGGATGCTTGAGGCTGGAGCAAGAAGCAGAACCTTTCTTGCGATGAAAAAATTAATAGGTTTACAGCCTAAAACCGCCAGAATTATTCAAGATGGTATTGAAAAAGAAATTTCTATCGATGACTTGAAAGTAGAAGATACTGTCATAGTAAGACCGGGAGAAAAAATACCTATAGATGGAGTTATTATTGAAGGAACTTCCAGTATTGATGAATCCATGATAACAGGAGAAAGCATGCCCGCAACTAAAAAAACAGGTGATGAAGTTGTGGGAGGCACTTTAAATCTTAGCGGAAGTTTTAGATATAGAGTTATCAGAGTGGGAAGCAATACTGTATTACAGCAAATAATAAGAATGGTGCAAGAAGCACAAAATACAAAAGCACCTATCCAAAGATTTGCGGATTTAATCAGCGGATATTTTGTTACAGCTGTTATGATTATTGCTGTTTTAACTTTTTTAGTATGGATAATATTTGCTCCTGCTGAAACAAGACTTTCTTATGCGGTTATAAATTTTGTTTCCGTTCTGATTATTGCTTGTCCATGCGCGTTAGGACTTGCCACACCTACTGCCATTATGGTCGGAACCGGCTTAGGTGCGGAGAATGGAATCTTGATAAAAAATGCGGCAGCTCTTGAAATTCTGTATAAAGCTGACACTATAATCCTTGATAAAACAGGAACCATAACAAAAGGAAAGCCGGAAGTTACAGATATATTTACAGATATGGATTTGAATGAGTTTCTGTATTATTCGGCCTCACTGGAAAAACTTTCTGAACATCCAATAGCTCACGCTATAGTGGAGAATGTAAATGACAAAGATATTATATTATCTTATCCTCAGGATTTTCAGTCTTTTTCAGGACGTGGGACAAAGGCAGTAGTTAATGAAAAGACTGTCTTGGCAGGAAATAAAGAATTTGTCGAAGAGAATAAAATTTCTATTGAAAAATATGCGGAAAAAGCCGAAAAACTTTTTGATGAAGCGAAGACAGTTGTTTTTGTTGCTATAAACAATGAAATAAAAGGACTTATCGCTGTTGCTGATGCTATAAAACCTGATTCTAAAAAAGCTGTAAAAGAACTTGAGGACTTAAATTTTGACATAATAATGTTAACGGGTGATAACAGAAAAACTGCCCAAAATATATCTTCTCAGGTTGGAATAACAAGTTTTGTAGCAAATATAATGCCTCAGGATAAGGCTAAAGTGGTTAAAAAAGTACAAAATACGGGAAAAACAGTAATAATGGCAGGTGATGGCATAAATGATGCGCCTGCTTTAGTTCAGGCTGATGTGGGGATTGCTATGGGAACAGGAACGGATATTGCCATAGAATCTTCCGATATAACTCTTATGCAGGGGAATTTAACCAAGCTTACAAAAGCCATAAAGCTTTCAAAGGCTACGACTTCAACGATAAAACAAAATTTATTCTTTGCCTTTATTTATAATACTCTTGGAATCCCGATAGCAGCAGGAGTTTTGTATCCGTTTTTCGGAATATTGCTGAGTCCTATGTTTGCAGCTCTTGCGATGAGCTTGAGTTCGGTTTCTGTTGTTACTAACAGCCTGAGATTGAGAAGAGTAAAATTATAAATTTTTGATTGTTTTATAATATTCACAGAGTCTACTGTTTTTGCACATGTCATTCTGAGGGCTTTATCCCCGAAGAATCTGTCAAACGATGAGATTAGGCAAAAGGATAGATTCTCCCCCCTTCTTTTTTGATATTTAATCAAAAAAAGGGTTCCCTGCTCAGAATCACAAAAAGGAACTAAAAAATTGGAAAATATGACTGAAGATAAAATTCAAACGGTAAAAGTCGAAATTCCTCAACAACTGGGATATTTTTACCCGATTATTATTGGGGAAAATATTCTGGATAAAGTCGGGGAACCTGTTAAAAATTATACAAAAGCTAAAAAACTTCTTATAGTTACAAATAAAACCGTCCATCCTCTTTATGGCAAAAAAATAAAAGCATCTTTGCTCAAAGAAGGTTTTGAAATTGACTTTGTTATTCTTGAAGATGGTGAAAAACACAAGAATATTCACTCACTTGAGACTATCTGGCAAAAAGCTATCGAGTTTAAGCTTGAAAGAAAAGATGTTATAGTCGCTCTAGGTGGGGGTGTGATAGGAGATGTTACAGGTTTTGCCGCTTCTACTTACCTAAGAGGAATTGATTTTGGTCAAATTCCTACAACTTTGCTCTCTCAGGTTGATTCTTCGGTCGGAGGCAAAGTCGCAATTAATAACAAGCTTGGAAAAAACCTTATAGGCAGTTTTTATCAGCCAAAATTTGTTTTGACTGATATTTCAACTTTAAAAACTTTATCTGTTGAAGAGCTTAAAGTGGGCTTGGCTGAAGTGCTTAAATATGGCATGATTGAAAAGTCATGTGGGTTAAATGGTTTGAATATAAGTCTTATTGAATATTTGAAGCAAAATAAAGAAGCGATTTTTGCTCTTAATACCAATACCATTCAGGAACTTGTAAAATATTGCTGTGAATTAAAAGCTGCTGTAGTAAACAAAGACGAAAAGGAAGCGGGATTAAGAGCAATTCTTAATTTTGGACATACAATAGGGCATGCAATAGAAAAATGCTCAAATTATGAAAACATAAATCATGGTCAGGCAATAGCAATAGGGATGAAAGGTACTTTGTTTATATCAAAAGCAAGAAAACTTATAGATGAAAATTATTATAAAACCTGCCTCGAACTCCTTGATTTGTATGGAATGGATTATAAAATCAATAAATCAATAAATCCTGAAGCGCTTTATGAAGCTATGCTTGGTGATAAAAAAGTTTTATCGGGAAAAATCAGATTTGTATTATCAACAGGAGAATCAGAAGTTGATGTCTTCAATGATGTAGACAAAGAAATTATTTTTAAAGCTTTAAAGACCCTTTATTAGTCGGGAGGATTCAATAATGATCAGAAAAATTTCGTATATAATTCTCGTAATATTATTTTTGATGGGAGTATGGACTTTTAATATACTTAAATCAATTGATACAAGCCTGATAGAGAAAAAAATAGTTTATAAGCCATCAAGCGTAACTTTTAAATTAATTCCACCCCTTGCTTCAAAAGCGGAGGAAGGAAGTTTTATATCAAAAGACGGTATAAAAATTACTTATATCAGGATAAAAGGCGATAAAAAATCTCCTATAGTTATTTTTTGTCACGGTAATGAAGCAAACATGACTCGCAATGACAATCAGGACAAAATAAAATTCCTTGCCAAAGCAGGTTATGAAGTATTTGCATTAGATTACAGAGGGTTTGGGAAAAGCAGCGGGGAGCCTGACGAACAAGGTCTTTATAAAGATTTGGACTCGTTTATCACTTATTTAAATACTAAATATAAAATCCCTAATGATAAAATAGTTTTATGGGGACATTCTTTAGGTTCTGCTGTTGCTATTAATGAGGCATCGAAAAAGAAATTTAAGGGTGTGATTGCTGAAGGAGCTTTTACCAGTGCTGAAGATATGAAGAATTACAGGATTTTACATAAAAGAAATGCTAATCCTGTGCATCTTTTTGTAAGGGATTCTCTTTTTAAAAATCTAAAGCTAACTCAAAAATTTGCTTCTAAAGATAAAATTGCAAAAATTAAATCACCAATGCTTATTATTCATGCGGTTAACGATGAAATGATTCCTGTTGAAATGAGCAAACAGCTGGCTAAATTAAAACCTGATGCGCAGACTTATTTTTCGAAAATCGGGAAGCATTGCGATTACGGCTGGCAAGACAAGCCTATTCTTGAATTTTTAGAAAAAGTGTATTGATTTTATTCGAACATTTCTTGAATCAAAGCTTCGTAACGCTTCTGGATTTCATTTTTGCGAAGCTTCATTGTTTGCGTCATTAAACCGTTTTCAATCGTAAATGGTTCATTGAGTATTTTGAAATACTGTATTTTTTCAAAAGGTCGATAATGCGGTCTTGATTTAACGCATTCAGTCAATACTTTTTTTAAAAGCTTTTGAACTTCGGGCTTTTTCGTGATTTCAGAAAAGTCATGACACTTTATATTATGGTTTTCAAACCATAATTTTATTGATTCTTCATTAGGAATTACTAAAGCGCCTAAAGAAGCCTGATCTTGTCCGACCAGCATAATCTGGTCGATAAAAGGACTCTTAAGACAGGCATCTTCTATGGTTTGAGGTTCTATATTTTCTCCGTTGGATAGGACAATGATGTCTTTAGCTCTTCCTGTAAGTACAAGTTCCCCGTTTTGGGTAATCCAACCAAGGTCGCCTGTGTTTATCCAGCCGTCTTCAGATAAAATTTTATCGGTTTCTTCAGGATTTTTGTAGTATCCCCTCATTACCTGCGGTCCTTTTGCCATTACAAGACCTGTCTTGTGTTTTCTAAGCGGGATAAATGTTTCTGGATCAACTATTTTTAATTCTGTTTCATCAATAGGTTTTCCTACAGAGCCTCTTAAATTTTCTTCCAGCGAATTTGCCGTTAAAATAGGGCTTGTTTCTGTTAAACCATAGCCGTTTATAATGTTTACGCCAATTATTTCATAAAAATTATCCAGATGTCTTGCTATTGCGCCTCCGCCTGTTATTCCCTGTCTTAAATTTCCTCCGAAGGCAAGTCGGACCTTAGAATAAATCGATTTATCGGCAAATTTATGAATAGGATGAAGCAAAGCAGCAACAGAAGCGGTTTTTAGTTTATGTATGAAAGAAGGATTAATGTTTAAAATATCTCTATTTTCGGCTATTCTTTTGGATTTAATATATATTTCGCTTATTTTCAGGCAGTTTTGGATAAAATTTTTCTTGTTTAAATCCTGCTTTTCTATTCCCGAGT
>MFRJ01000060.1:19023-19375 GCA_001784535.1 Candidatus Melainabacteria bacterium GWA2_34_9 | reverse complement strand
TATAAAAAGCTTCCCATATTCTTGGTACAGAAATAAAAATATCCGGTTTAAACTCTTTTATATCGTTTTTGAGGTTAATCAGGTTTGTATAAGCAATAGTGCAGCCGCAAGAAAGGATAAAATACTCTCCAATTCTTTCATAAGCGTGCCAAGTAGGCAAAACAGAAAGAGCCAATTCGTTTTTATTAACAAATATACGGTTTTTAACGGTTTTTACCTGTGATACAAGATTTCCATGCGTTAACATTACGCCTTTAGGACTGCCTGTTGTGCCGGAAGTATAAATAATTGTGGACAGATCTTCTTTTTTAATTTCAACAGGCTCATATGGAAAGCTTTTTCCTAATTCAAT
>MFRJ01000060.1:18475-18974 GCA_001784535.1 Candidatus Melainabacteria bacterium GWA2_34_9 | reverse complement strand
ATTTCTTCATCTGAAAGGCAGATAATAAATTTTAATTCGGAATTTTTTAGATTTTTTTTTAATCTTAAAATTACGGAAAGATTATCAGTGATTAAACCTACGCTGTCGCTATGGCTTAAGATATAGCCAAGCTCGTCATCAGGTGCGGCAGAACCTCTTACTGCATTGACAGCACCGGCAAATAAAATAGCCTGATCAGCAAGAAGCCATTTAGAGCTATTTTCGGAGAAAAGAGAAACATGTTCCCCTTTTTTTAGTCCTAATGATTGTAATCCGCAAGATAAAAGTTTGATTTTTTCATAAAATTCTTTATAAGTAAATTCATAACCGGAATATTTATCTATAATCGCTTTGATATCAGCATATTCTACAGAATATAATTTCCATAAATCCGCTAAAGATTGAGCTTTTTCGTCGAAAAGAGCAGAAAGCTGCTTTGGAGGGTTTAATTTTGTTTTATTTTTCCCGTTTCTTTTTATTGATGTTTGCATTTATCCAA
>MFRJ01000060.1:0-18434 GCA_001784535.1 Candidatus Melainabacteria bacterium GWA2_34_9 | reverse complement strand
AATAAAGATGTTAATTATATTGTCCTTTATATAATACATAAAGACAAGTTCTTTTATATTCCTCAAAATAATAATTTTTTTATATTTAAATATAAAATCAAAAAAATTTATTTAGTTTTACTAAAAATATTTACAAATGAATAAAAACCAAAAGAAAAAATTATTGCTTTTTTATAAATTATTTAAAGCACGGATGCTGCTTTTTCAAGCAATATTTTTTCTGCTCGGGCAAAATCTTCGGGCGTATCAATATCTACAGAACGTTCCATTTCAAAAATATCAACATCTTCACCAAGAAAATCCCTTGTTTTTTTGAAAGCATCTATTCTTATGGCATAAAAAGCTCCGGTTTCTGCATATATATCTTCCATAAGATGTGGTTCTTGAGTTCTTGGTCTAAAATGATAATCATAAAGAGCAACATTTTTACCGTCAAATCCCTTTTTCCATCTAGGCATGCTTTTACTTATCATAAATCCACCGAATATGGAATCTTTATCAGAGTTTAATAATTGTGTAAGTGCGGAATCAATTAGGTTTTCATCTCTTGTTGGACAAGTTGGCTGTATTAAAACAACAATATCAGGTATATATCCTTGAAGTTCGAGTTGTTCAACAACATGAAGCATAACGGGAGCAGTTTTTGCAGTATCAACAGCTAATTCATGGGGTCTTTCAACTACTTCTGCGCCAAAAGCTAATGCCACCTGTGCAATTTCTGCATCTTCCGTTGAAACAACTACTCTGTTAACAAGTTTTGATTTTAATCCTGCTTCAATTGTATGTGCAATAAGCGGTTTTCCTGCAATCATTTTTATATTTTTTCTTGGAGTTCTTTTAGAGCCGCCTCTGGCTGGAATTATTCCGAGTATATTCATTTAATTCTCCTTTTAATAAAATAAAGAGCTAATACAATTAAAATTATAAATTATTTTTTATGTTCAAAGACACTAGTAAAAATATGATTTTTATTTTTTAATATAATTTATATTCAATTCATATAAATTATATTAATGAATGTTAAAAAAGGAAGTTCATTATTTCCATTTTTTAAACGCTTTCGCTACAATAAAGATTGAATTCTTTAAACTATGTTTTATTCATCTGCAATTTATTTCTTATAGTTACTTTAAATAAATAAACGGGGGTAATCTATGGCTGAAACATCAGAAATCAGAAACGTTGGTTTAATCGGACATGTAGGAACAGGGAAAACTTCTTTTGCCGATGCAATTTTGTTTAATGCAGGTCAGAATACCAGACTCGGTAAAGTCGATAACGAAACTTCCCTTATGGATAATGAACCCGAAGAAATAAAAAGAAAAACAACAATAAGCTCAGCAATAGCAAATTTTTTCTGGAAAAATAAATTGATAAATCTTATCGATACTCCCGGTTCAGCTAATTATATCGCTGATTCAAAAAATTGCATGCAGGGAATTGATGCGGCACTTATAGTTCTTGATAGTATAGATGGGGTAAAAATCCAATCTGATAAACTTATAAAACAGGCAAAAGAATTAAATTTACCGATGGCGGTGTTTATAAACAAACTTGAAAGAGAACATTCCAATTATAAAGCTGTAATTGCAAATCTTGACAAATCTTTTCCCGCAAAACCCGTTTTAATTCAAATGCCGATAGGCGAAGAAACATCTTTTAAAGGTGTTGTGGATTTATTGGAAGAAAAAGCTTATATTTTTGAACAAAATGAAAGCGGAAAGTTTTCAGTTCAAGATGTTCCTGCTGATTTAAAAGCGGACGCCGATTCTTTAAGAGAACAATCTCTTGAATCAATCGTGGAATGCGATGATGAAGTTCTTGAAAAATATCTTGAAGGTCAAACATTAACTTCTGAAGAAATACAAAAAGCACTTAAAGCAGGTATTGCAAAGTGTCAAATAGTTCCTGTACTTTTTGGATCAGCTTTAAAGAATATTGGTGTGGTTCAAGCTCTTGATTTTATAAATAATTATTTGCCTTCTCCTGTTGAGAGAGGCGAAATAAAAGCATTAAGTCAGGATGGCTCTGAAATACAAATTAAACCGTCAGCAACAGAACCTTTAGCTGCATTGGTATTCAAAACAGTAATTGATCCTTACGCAGGTCAGCTTACTATAATGAGAGTCTTTTCAGGAAAAGTAACGCCGGATTCAGTGATTTATAATGCTACCAAAAAATCAAAAGAAAGAATCGGACAGATTCTTCACCTTGTAGGCAAAAAACATGAAGCGGTTACACAGGCTTTAGCCGGTGATATAATTGCTGTTCCAAAGTTAAAAGAAACGCAAACAGGTGATAGTTTCAGTGATGAGAAAAAAGCTGTAACAATTCCGACTGTTAAAATGCCTGCTCCTGTTATATCTTTTGCAATTAAAGCAAAAAATAAAGGTGATGAGGAGAAAATTCATGCAGGTTTGAAAAAACTTATGGAAGAAGATCCTACTATCCATTTAACCAGGGATGCTCAGACAAAAGAAATGATTTTATCCGGCATGGGACAAGTGCATGTTGATGTTACAATTGAAAAATTAAAAAGAAAATTTGGTACGGAAGTGCTGCTGGAAGCTCCTAAAATTCCTTATAAAGAAACAATTTCAGGAAGTACAAAAGTACAGGGCAAATATAAAAAACAATCCGGAGGAAAAGGTCAATATGGAGACTGCTGGATAGAACTTCATCCTCTTGAAAAAGGCAAAGGCTTTGAATTTGTGGATAATATTGTTGGCGGATCAATACCGAGACAATATATTCCTGCCGTAGAAAACGGAATAAGAGAAGCTATGAATGAAGGTGTTCTTGCCGGCTGTCCTGCTGTAGATATTAAAGTTGTGCTTTATGATGGAAGTTATCACCCTGTTGATTCTTCTGAAATGGCATTTAAAGTAGCAGGTTCAATGGCTTTCAAAAAAGGTTACTTACAGGCAAATCCTATTCTGCTTGAACCGATAATGCACGTTGAAATCACAGTCCCTGAACAAAATATCGGGGATGTTATGGGTGATTTGAACAGCAGAAGAGGAAGGATGCTTGGAATTGATGCGGAAGGCAAAACACAAACTGTTAAAGCAGAAATCCCGATGGCTGAAATGCTTCAATATGCTGCCGTATTAAATTCAATGACCAGCGGTGCAGGTGTATTTGTAATGGAATTCTCGCATTATGAAGAAGTTCCTGCTCATCTGGCAGCAAAAATCATAGAACTAAACAAAAAAGATCATAAAGAAGAAGATTAATAAACAAAAAAGAGGGTGGACTGAAGTCCACCCTCTTTTTTTATGCATTCATTGTTTTTATTAAATCGTACAAAGAGCTTTGAGCTTTCTGATGATTTGAATTTAATTTAAGAACTTTTAAAAATTGTTCTTTTGCAAAATCATAATTTTTATTTTGCGAGTAAATTAAGCCGAGTTTATAATATGCCTCAAAATCGTTAGGATTTGAAGCAATAATGTTTTGATATCTGGCAATTTCGTTAGCTAAATTATTATTTTCTGATTCTTGATTATTAGAGTTACTCATCATTATCATTATTTTAGAAAATAAATTTTTAGCTTCAAGATTATCAGGAGAAAGAGCAAGAATTTTTTTCAATTCATCAATAGCTTTATAGTATTCTCTTTTTTCGATATAGATAAGAGCCATTTTATAATAGTATTTAGAATCTTCATCGGCAGTATTTATCATTTTAATTATATCATATAAGGCATCTTGAGCTTCTTTATGCTCAGGCTTAAGTAATAACGTTGTTTTAAGACTATCTATGGCATGTAGATATTCTTTTTGTTTTATATAGACCACCCCTAAATTATAATGATTTTCGGGTTCTTTGGGATTTTCTTCAATAGCTTTTTTAAGAGTATCAACTTCAACTTTGTATTTTTCTTGTTCTTTGGTTTTTGAAAATACAGTATAGTGAGCCGTACCGGAATCATCAGGTGAAGCGTTTTCTGCTGTTTTAGTAAGCGATAGTTTTATTTGTGTTTTAGCCAGTGATGATTTTATTTGAATGCTGTTTGGCTTTATATCCAATGCTTTTTTGAAACAATCAATAGAGCTGGCATAGTCTTTGCTTGAATAGTGTAGCACCCCTTGTTTAAATAAATTATCGGCTTCATTTAACAATAATTTGGTTTTATTAAGTAGCTCAAGAGCATTTTGATGATCCCTTTTAAGGGATAAAGCTTTATTTAACTCTTCAACAGCCGATTCTAATTCTTTTTCTTTTAAGAAATTCACAGCTTTTTGAAAAAATGCTCCAGCCTCAGCTTCTAAAGCTACATATGTTTTTTCAGGTTCTTCAAGAAGAACCACCTTTTCCTGCTTTTCTGCGAGGATTTCTTCCTCTAAAATTGTTTCAGGCTCTTCTTCAATCAAAGGTTCTTGTTCATTTTTATTAAGATCATTTAAAGCTTTTATAGCGCCTTCATGCTCAGGATTTATAGATAAAGTCTTTTTATAATTTTCTTCAGCAAGACTAAGTTCTTTTAATTTTAAATAAACATTTCCCAGATTGAAATAAGCTTCTTCATCTTCATCGTTTAAAGAAATTGCGTGAATAAAATTTATTTTTGCTAAATCATACTGTTCATTTGTATAATAAGCATAGGCAAGGTTAGATGCCACACCGGAATCTTTTTTGTTAAGTTCAAAGGCTTTATTGAAGCATTCAATCGAATCTTTATAAAGGTTCATTGAGAAATAAGATATACCCATATTGTCATGGATTTGATAATCATTGGGTTTTATTTCAATAGCCTTTTTGTAGGATTGAATAGCATCTTCAAATTGAGATTTTGTATAATAAGCAATTCCTAAATTTTGCAAAGCATCAGCATCTTTTGGGTTTAATGATATTGCTTCTTTAAAATTAGTAATAGCTAAGTCATATTCTTCTGTTTTCACATAAGCAAGACCGAGATTGTAATAAAATTGAGGGTTTGATGAATTTTTTTCAATAGCTTGTTTAAATAAATCTATTGCAAGAGCATATTCACCATTTTCATAATGGATAATTCCTTTATTATAAAAAACTTCCGATGATTTATTAGTGAACATAATTTATTCCCTTAATTTGTCTGGTAAAAGCAATTATAATTTTCAAATAATGAATTTATTTTAATTTTTTGATATTTTATAGATAATTTATTTGTAAATGATTTTATCATAAATATAAATTTTATATATTATTTTAGCAATAATTTCATATAAATAAATAATTTATTAAAAAAGAATGCCGTTAGAAATTTTGGCAAAATCTAAATATATTTACATTTTGCCTTTGTTATAGTAACATTAGCGAAGCGGGAGTGTAAGCTCAAACGGCGACGTAAAGGCAGCGGCGATGCAGGTATGAACTCATTCCCTTTATAACTGAATATTAAGCCGAAGTGGTGAAATTGGTATACGCGCATGATTCAGGTTCATGTGGGGCGACCCGTGCGGGTTCGAGTCCCGCCTTCGGCAGATAAATACAAATGAAAAGGTTACAAACGTAGGAGAATAGTTATTAGCAACGTAAAAGCAACAGGTACAGTCAAGACTGTACCTATGATAAATGAAAGAATAAAATCGAAAGAAGTTAGATTAATTGACGATGAAGGCGTAAATCACGGCGTTATCGCAACAAGTGAAGCATTGAGCATGGCTATAGCAAAAGACCTTGATCTTGTTGTAGTTAGTCCTGATCAAGATCCGCCTGTCGCTAAGATTTTAGATTATGGCAAATATAAATTTGAATCAGAAAAACGTGCTAAAGATGCAAGAAAAAAACAGCATACAGTTGAATTAAAAGAAGTTAAAATGCGCTATAAGATTGATACGCATGATTATGACGTTAAAGTTAAGAACATAAAAAAATTCCTGCATGCTGGAAATAAAGTTAAGATCATGGTAATGTTGAAAGGTCGTGAAATTCAGCATACAAACCTTGCTTTTGACTTGATAAAACGGATAACAGAGGATTTACAGGACGAAAATTACATTCTGGAGAAGAAAGCTTCAATGGAAGGCAAAAATGCCGTAATGATAATCGGACCAGTGGGAGCTTCTTAATAAATATATTTAATTTTATTTTGATTTTTTTCATAATATAATATAAAAAATCTAAACTAATGGAGAAAATAATTATGCCTAAAATGAAAACTCATAAAGCTGGAGCAAAAAGATATAAAGTTACCGGCAGTGGAAAAATATTACGTAGACAAGCCGGCAGAAAACACTTGCTCGGTCATAAAGCTACTGCAAGAAAAAATCGTTTAGGTGGATTTGCAGATGTGTCTGAGACCAATCTTGAAAAAATTAAACTTGAATTGCCTTATATGAAGTATTCAAGATAAATATTGAGTGATTAACGAAAAAAATATAACAAGGAGTAATAAAATATGGCAAGGGTAAAGCGGGGAAATGTTCTTCGCAAAAGACATAAAAAAATATTAAAATTGGCAAAAAGCTTTAAAGGCGCAAGAAGCAGATTGTTTGTTGTAGCAAATCAGGCTGTAATGAAAGCTCTTAAATTTCAATACAGAGATCGCCGCAATAAAAAAAGAAGTTTTAGACGTCTTTGGATTACCAGAATCAATGCAGCAGTTAGACAGCATGGCTTAAGCTATAGCAGATTTATAAATGCTTTAGGTAAAGCAAATGTTACCGTAAACAGAAAAATTCTTGCTGATATCGCTGTAAAAGACCCTGATGCTTTCAAAAAAGTCGTTGATTTAGCAAAAGAAAAAGTTTCTGCATAAGAAATTTAATTAATAAACAAAAAAGCCTCTTAAATTAAGAGGCTTTTTTGTTAGCAAAAGTTAAAATGAGTTCTTTGACCTATTGAGAATAAGTTGGAATTGTTATATTTTTTTAAATATATAAAGGGAGTAATAAAACCTTGATAAATATTGAAAAGCTTCTGGAAGTAGCAAAAGAAGCAGCTTATGAGGCGGGAGAAATACAACTTTCTTATTTTGGGAAGAAAAAAGAAATTTTTCATAAATCAAATGAATTTGATCTTGTAACACATGCAGATAATTTATCTGAAAAAAAAATTTTATCGATAATTCAGGCAAATTTCCCCGATCATAATGTTCTCGGAGAAGAGTCAGGCACTCATGGAGAGCATAAATCAGAATATTTATGGGTGGTTGATCCTTTAGACGGCACAACCAACTTTGCACATAATTTCCCTCATTTTGCGGTATCTATAGGGCTCGTGAAAAAAGGTAAAATTTTTATGGGTGTTGTTTACGATGTATGCAAAAATGAACTCTTCTGGGCAGCGGAAGGAACCGGTGCTTATCTTAATTCTGAACCTATCGAAGTAAGTCAAATAGAAGAGCTTAAAAAATCATTGCTTGCAACAGGGTTTCCTTGTTCAAAAGAAAAAACTCTTGAAGAAAACTTTGTATATTTTCAGGAATTTGTTTATAAATCTCAGGCAGTAAGGAGACCGGGCGCGGCAGCACTTGATCTTTGTTATGTGGCAGCAGGAAGGCTTGACGGATTCTGGGAGTTAAATCTTGCGCCATGGGATGTAACGGCAGGAACTTGTATAGTCCGAGAAGCAGGAGGAAAAGTTACCAACTTTGATTCGGAAGAATTTAATCCTGAAATTAAAAACATAATTACTTCAAATTCACTTATTCATGAATATATGAAGGAAACTTTATTTTCTTGCCAAGAAAAAATACATAACCGGACTAATTAATATAAGTATTGCCAAACAAAACAATATGCGGTTAATATCATATATAGAAACTTAGGAGTGATAGGGGAGTAAAATGAAAAATATTGCAAAATTAAGCTTATTTATAATATTTTTAGCATCATTGCTTGTTTTGTGGACAATTTCAAATCCTGTTTTGGCACAAGCTATGGTTTTACGCGAAAATGCAAGCAATCAATGCATAAAAACATCACGCATTAAAATAAATTCTATAAATCCTACACCCGAAACAAACCCTTTGGGGGCATATTACCCGGGCTTTAGGGGGAATAACCAGCTTGTTATTTATACTCCCGGTTTTGGAGAATATACAAATACCAATGAATTTGGCAAAGAAGCTATTGTTCTGGAAGATAAAGTCTTTGGGTTCTGCGGCTCAAACTGCTACATTCCTAAAAACGGTTTTATAGTTAGCGGTCATGGTTCTGCAAAAAAATGGATAAATGAAAGATTAATGGAAGGCGCAATAGTAAAAATTAATCAAAATACTATGATGCTGGAAAGTACAATAACTCCTGAAAGCTATTTATATAAAGCAGGTCAAAGGATAAACGATTCTAAAAAAGTTATAGTAGATTATAAAAGAACACTTCCCGGTTATCAATCCAAAATTTCCGAGAATTATCTGAATCAGGCTATACAAAAGTATAATGAAGCCAGATATATACTTGACAAATCACAGTATGAAGCAGGCAGAGATCTTTCAAATATGGCACTTAAGATGGCTGACATGTCTTTTTATTATGCGGTTCCTGCTGTTCAAAATGAGCTTCATGGCGTATGGCTCAGACCTATAGAAAAAAATCAGGCAGAAATAGTAAAAACACTTGATAGGCTTAGAAGAACAGGTATAGATAATATATTTTTGGAAACATATTATCAGGGTTATACAATTTTTCCGAGCTCAACAATGGCTACCTACGGAATTAAACAGCAAAGACCGGAGTTTGAAGGTTGGGATCCTTTGCAGGTATGGGTAAATGAAGCTCATAAAAGAAACATGAAGGTTCAGGTGTGGTTTCAGACATTTTATGTGGGTAATGAAAACATATCCAGAAATTCAAAACATACACTTTCGGTTTATCCCGAGTGGGCTAACTTCCAGAGAAAAAATGCCGACAGCAATAAACCTATGCCTTCTATAAGTGAGCATAACGGTTATTTTCTTGACCCTGCAAATCCTAACGTTCAAAAATTCTTGACAGCGCTTCTTACGGAAATAACCACTAATTACAATGTAGATGGTTTAAACATTGATTATATAAGATATCCAAAGAGCTTGTCACAAAATTTTTCGGGTTATCTTGATACAACATGGGGTTATACAGCTTTTGCAAGAGCAGAATTCAAAGCTCAATACGGAAAAGATCCTGTAGAACTTGAATTATCAGATCCTTTAATGTCTAAATGGGTTGCTTATAGGCAGGATAAAGTAACTGATTTTGTTTCAAGGCTTCGTTCAATAGTAGGCGATAAAAATATAATGATTTCAACAGTAATCTTCCCCGGACATCAGGATACAGCAACAACAAAATTGCAAAATTGGTCTGTATGGGCGCAAAGGGGTTATGTTGATGCGTTTACCCCACTGATAATGAGCAGTGATAAATACATGGCGGGTAATTCCGTAAGAGAAATCCGCAGTCTTGCAGGGAATAATGTTTGTATATTATCAGGGTTATTTGAGCCTTTTACCGCCGGAAGTCCTGCTGATTTAATCGGTCAGATTGCTTCTGTAAGATCAGAAGGGTCTTCAGGAATCATACTTTTTGATAATGCGCATATTTCTGATGATTTTATTGAAGCTTTAAGCGCGAGAATTCTTAGAAAAGATTAATTTTTTCAGCATATTGTCATTCTGAGGGCTTTAGCCCGAAGAATCTGTCCAGTATTGATAAAATCAGCCAACCTATTGTCATTGCGAGGAAGCCCGCAGGGCTGACGTGACAATCTATAAAGCTTTCTATATTTTATACTACATTGTCAAAAAATTTTTGCGGTTGAATTTCAAGAAAATAAGCAATTTTTAACAGCATTTTTAAGCTTACATCTTCTTTTCTATTTTCTACCCTATTAATAAATTCTCTGGAACACTCAACCTGTTCAGCCAAAAACTCCTGGGAAAATTCTTTGTTTTCCCGGAATTTTTTAATATTTTTGCTGATATTATAAAGATATTTTTGTTCAATCTCTTGCATAGTAAAAATTTTAGATGTATTATTTTAATAAATCTGTGAAGTAATACATCACTAAACTATTATAGTTTTAAATGGAGAAAATTTTGTCATGAAAAAATCTGTTGAAATACAAGCGATTAAAACCGTAAGTTTTGATTTTCAAGAATCTGTAAAAGATTTGTTTACGATTCTTGAAAGTTTATACACAGACGTAGAAAGGATAAAATCTGTCCTGAAAGCTAAGGATATTATTGAATAATTTTTGTTGTCATTGCGAGGAAGCCAGCAGGGCTGACGTGGCAATCTATCCATAAGGGTATTTTTATTTTTAATAGGTCTACAACCCAAACCCGTCTTCATTTTCTTTACTGCAAAGAAAACGAACCAAAAGAAACTTTGCCCAATACTTCGGTTTCTATATTTCTACCCTGCTCACGATTAAAGCTTTCAGATGTCTAAGCTCGCAAACTCGCCTGCTTTGGCAGGCTCAAACAAGTGCTCGCATGTGTTTATACGCAGGGTGAAATATTACGAAACCTTCGCAACGGACATTAAAGTTATTTAATCACCACTAATATATTTAAATTTAGCGACCTCTTTAACTAAATTGTCGTTTTTTGCATAGGACGACAAAAATAATGAATGGGCACCAATATAATCTCCGTCGGTATACCCGATAATGAGATCCACTTTATTATCATTATCTATGTTTCCTGCCCAAAACAAACTAGGATTACCATCTTGATTATTAATCTCTATATTTTGGTAAACATCAGGAAGAGTTCTCGAAATTAATTTTTGTTTTACTTTATTAGAACTAAGATTGATTGCATATTTCCACGTTTGTTTCTTTTTATCAACTGATTTATCAAGATGAATATTATATTCTTTATTTTTTAATATTAGTTTTAATTTATTAAAACCAATATTATTATCATTTTCTGTTGTAATAGTTATTACTTTACCTTCTTTTACTAACTTTCGAGGGTTATCAGATATAAAAAATAAAGGAGTTTCATTATTTTTACATCCTAAAATTTTTTCTTGATATCCCTGATTCTCTCCATAATGAAAAGCTTCTTTAAAATATATTTCTCCTTTAACGATTCGAGAAGAAATTCGATTTTTATTTTCGAGGCAAAGTACTTTTCCGTATTTTGGAAGAGGATTAGGGAAGTCTTCTTTATAATAAGTGTTAGAATGATGATCACCAATCCCTAGCATAATAAAATTTTTTTGAGTTTTATTATGTAAGTTTTCGGCTGAAATAAAATTAATTTTCCATAAGAAAAGTCCTAATAAACATAAAAAAATAATTAATATTATCTTTTTCATACAAAATTTATCCTTATAATTAATTGTTGGATAGATTGCCACGTCGCTTCACTCCTCGCAATGACAAGGAGAAGCTATATCTCAGGATGCTTGGTGTGGAAATCTGTTGCCTGCTCAAAGTTGTATGCAGATCTCAGCAGAGTTTCTTCCGACAACGCAGGACCGAGAAGCTGAAGCCCCACAGGAAGCCCTTTGCTGTCAAATCCGCAGGGAACACTTATGCCGGGAATTCCTGCCAGATTGGCGGTAATTGTGCCAATATCCATAAGGTACATGCTTAACGGATCGGAAATCTTTGCACCAAGCTCAAAAGCTGTAGTCGGACAAACAGGCGAAAGGAGCAAATCAACTTTTTCCCACGCCTTGTCAAAATCTTTTTTGATTAAAGCTCTTACCTGTTGAGCTTTTTTATAATAAGCATCATAATATCCCGAACTTAAAGCATAAGTTCCTATCATGATTCTTGATTTAACTTCTTCTCCGAAACCTTCTGACCTGCTTTTCAGATACATTTCCATAATGTTTTCAGTATTTTTTGCTCTGTATCCGTATTTTACGCCGTCAAATCTTGCGAGATTTGCACTGGCTTCTGCCATAGCAATAACATAATAAGTCGCAATAGCATACTGACTGTGAGGGATGGAAATTTCTTCAATTTTCGCGCCAAGAGATTCGTAAACTTTTATAGAATTGAGGATAGCTTGTTTAACTTGAGGATTTGTTCCTTCACCGAGCATTTCGGATATTACACCTATTCTTAAATCTTTTATATCTTTTTTTAAGGTGGCTGTGTAGTCAGGAACAGGCATGTTTATTGAGGTTGAATCCATGTTGTCGTAGCCGCTAATTGCCTGAAGAGTAAGCGCTACATCTTCTACACATCTTCCGAAAGGACCAATCTGGTCAAGACTGCTTGCGTATGCAATAAGCCCGAACCTTGAAACTCTTCCGTAAGTTGGTTTCATTCCGACTATTCCGCAAAAACTTGCAGGAAGCCTGATACTTCCGCCAGTGTCGGAACCGAGGGAAATTACGGATTCACCTGAAGCTACAGCTGTTGCAGAGCCGCCTGAACTTCCTCCTGCTACCATGTTAAGATTCCACGGGTTTTTTGTTTTCTTAAAAGCACTGTTTTCGGTGGAACTTCCCATTGCAAACTCATCAAGGTTTGCCTTGCCTATCAGAGGAATAAAATTTTCTTCAAGCTTTCTGGCAACCGTAGAATTATACGGAGGAACAAAATTTTCAAGAATTTTGCTTCCGGCAGTTGTATGATAACCTTTTGTACACATATTATCCTTAATAGCTATAGGAATTCCGGCAAGAGGAGGTAGATCATCCTTTATTTTTATTCTTTCATCGACTTCTTTCGCTGTTTTATATGCCAAATCCTTTGTCAGGGAAATAAAAGACTCAACTTTATCTTCAATTTCCTCGATTCTTTTATATGATTCATCAACGAGCTCAACAGCAGAAATTTCTCTGTTTAAAAGCGCTTTCCTGAGCTCTTTAACTGTTTTAAAACAATGTTTTGTATCTGACATTAATAATTCCTCACCACATGCTCTTATAAACATTTTACCTCACGCAAAAAGAATGCAATAGTTTTGCATCCTCAGAAAAATAAAAAGTATTATTTGATGTTATTTTATTTTTTTAGGAAACCAAGGACAAAAATCGTATCGAGCACCTAAGAATCGTCCTAATAATTCTTCGAAGCTTGCACCTATATTTTCTAAATTAATTTTTTTAAAAGATTCAATTATTGAATTATTTTTATTTAATACTTTTTCTGAACATCCACGATTTAATAAATTTTCAGCAGACGTCATTGGTGGCTTAAATTTAGTAACACCAAAATGTTTAGCAGGTTTTACTGCTTTTATTGTTGTTATTCCTTGAAAAATTGCATTAATTCCGTTCATAATAATTAAGCCTTTTTAAATCTTTGTTGTGTCTTGATAAAATCCGCAAAAACATCATTATTTATAGAATTAAATGAAACAGTTGCAGTCTTTTCAGGATTTGGTTTGTCTTGAGGTTTTTTCTTTGCCGTAAGTTTGTTTGTAATGTGTTTATTCAATATAGGCATAAATAATCCCAGTGCAAGTGTTGAATAAGCAAGACCTGCAAAAATAGCAATATTTAATTTAGTTTTTAATAATTTTTTCTCGGCAATATCCAATCCTTTTCGTGCGTCAATTTCTGCATGGGACATAAGTTTTTCATTTTTAAGAAAATGTTTAACTTTCTCCCAAGCACTTGCGCCTTTTTCAAGAGGATTTAAAGAATTTATAAGCTTGCCGCCGGATATTTTTTTACCGGTTAATTTAGAAATAAATCCGCCAAGAACAAGCCAGTTAAGGAATCCAGGGATATCCCTTGTATCTGTTTCTCTTAATTCATGCTTATCAGTTGAAGCAATCATTCTTCCAACTATCATAGCTGCATATACAGCCCTTAACTGGTTTAAATGAGGCCACAAGCTGTTAAATTCAAGTTTTTTTACTAAATTTTTTCCATTTCCTAAAGTTTGCCAAATTTTCTTAGGACTAATGGCATCAGAGATTGTGGCAGCGGCTATACCAGTAATAGCAACTACGGAAAGAGCTTTTGCAAGATAAAACTTTGTTTTTGAAGTTTTACCGGTGTTTTCAACATTACTGTCTTTTCTTGATTCTTCAGAAAGTCCTACAAAGGCATCACTTCCGGTTCTTTTCTTAGTCATATATCTATTAACAGCCTGTTGAGCAAGAGCCAGTGATGTAATAATTCCGACGGCAATCACAGATTTATTTTTACTTGTTTTAGTCATTTTATCTATTGCAACATCAACCTTATTAGGTTCGACTTTTGTGAGAACCTGTCTACCCAAGTCATGAATACCGTTTATTAGTCTATCAACCGTAGTATTAAGAGTTTTTTTATTGTTATTAATAACATTAACACTTTCACTTGCGCCTAATATTTGAACAAGTTTTTCTTTGATAGTTTTTAATTCTTTTCCTGAAGCCTTTTTATCTCTAAGAATTAAATCAGCAATTTCACCGGCAAGGCTTTTAGCTTCCGGTTTATCTTTAAGAGCAATCCATTCTTGTCCAACAAGCCCCTTAGACTTATCTAATACTTGATTTATATATCTTTCAATGACTTGTTTTTTATCAACTCCTTCTTTCCAAAATTCATGACCTTTTGCATTTTTCCAGGAATGATGAAGCATTTCAAGTGTATCACTGTCAACAGGAAGGGCTGTATTTATTTTTAATTCAGGTTTAATAAATTTGCCAAGCAGCCAGCCTGCTCCAGCGGCTACAAAACCAGGAGCAATACAGTTAATAATATTTCCTGATGTTTCTCTTATGAATGTTTCTCTACCCGCATCTTTACTGCGTGTGGAATCAATTATGGTTCTTGGCGCTACCATTGCAACAATATCAACAGCAGTAGGTCCTACAATTTCACCTGTCTGAACTTGTGAGCAAACATAACTAGCAACAGATTCAAGACCCTTAAAAGAAATACGGGGTTGATTCTGTTTACTTGCTTGTAATATATACTTATTCTCTGATTTGGAATCAGGAGAAATCTTAAAAGTCATATATTATGCCCTTACGAATAGCTGCCTACATGATTTCCATGTATCTTATTAATTAAAAACAAAAAATGTTTAAAAATTGCCTTAAATGAAACATTTATTTTTCTCTTCATGTTTAAATTAAAAAACCTGCATATATTTCTTGATTTTACAGGTTTTTATTAATAAAATAACTAATAAATATAAATCTTTTGGATTTTAAAATATTTATTAGCCTTACCAATTAAGAATTTTCTGCCTCAAATTAACTAAACTAATATAGGTTATATTTTGTTTTTTGTAAAGTGTATTTAGTACAATTATTAAGAAGAATTAAGCCTAAAGAACTAGGTCTTCTTTTATGTAGTTAATTAATTAATATAAAATTTTCTCCACTACTCGAATTATCAGATGAGAATATCAAATTTATAATATTTTATTAATTAATTTAAAATATGGAGAAAGTTTATGCAAAAGCAATTAATCATAATTGGTGGGGTTGCAGCAGGGACAAAGGCTGCGGCTAAGGCCAGAAGAGAAAGTCCCGACTTGAAAATTACACTTTATACCGAAAGTCGGTATATTTCTTATTCAGCATGCGGCATGCCATATTACATAGAAAACCTTATAAAAGATGAGAAAAGGCTCATTGTAAGAACTCCCGAGTATTTTAAAGAACGAGAAGATATAGATATCCATATAAAACATAAAGTTACAAGGATTTTGCCTGAGGAAAACAAAGTTGAAGTTGAAAATCTCGAAACAGGAGAAAAATTTATTGATGAATATTCAAAGCTTTTGATTGCAACCGGTTCAAGAGCTTTTGTTCCTGATATTGAAGGAGTTAAATTACAGAATGTCTTTGTTTTAAAAGATATTGATGATGCTGTGGAGATTAAAAAGAACATAAAACAATCTAAAAAAGTGGTTATAGTCGGCGGAGGTTATATAGGGCTGGAGCTTTTGGAATCTTTTAAAGCGCATGATACTGACTTAACAATGATTGACCGTTCACAGCAAATTTTAAACACTTTTGATCTTGATATTTCTTCGCACATTCAAAACTATCTTATAGAAGAAAAAAATATAAATATAATAACAAACGAAAGCATGAAAAGACTTATAGGGGATTCCAAAAGCTTTATTAAACAGGTTGAAACTTCCAGAGGAAAGATTATTAATGCTGATATGGTCATACTTGCCCTTGGAGTGAGACCAAATATTGAACTGGCAAAAGAAGCAGGAATTGAAATAGGTGAAACAGGAGCTATAAAAGTTAATGAGCGAATGCAGACTAATTTTCCCGATGTTTTTGCAGCGGGTGACTGCGTTGAAACAATAAATATAGTCACAGACAAAAGCGTCTGGATTCCTTTAGGTTCAACGGCAAACAAAATGGGAAGAATTGCCGCGATAAATATAACAGGAGGCTACGAAGAATTTAAAGGAATTACGGGCTCAATGGTTGTAAAAATATTTGATTATACAGCCTCCAAAACAGGTTTAAGCGAAAAAGAAGCAAAAGAATTAGGCTATGATTATGTGATAGCAATTCTTATGCATCGAGACAAATCGGGTTATATGCCTGATGCCAAAGAAATTACCATAAAAATGATTGCGGAAAAAAGCTCGGGAAGAATTTTAGGGGCGCAGGTTATAGGAAAAGGAGATGCGGATAAAAGAGTTAATGTTGTAGCCGCTGCTTTAACAGCAAATATGACGGTTAAAGAGTTTATGGGGATAGATTTAACCTATGCTCCACCTTATTCGCCGTCAATAGATCCGATTCTTATTGCAGCGCAAATGCTTTACAGCAAGCTGAAAAAAGAAGTAGGCAGTATAACGCCTGAAGAACTTCAAAAGCATCTTAAACAAAGGGAAAAAGCTGCGATTATTGACATAAGAACCCCGTCAGAATTTAAAGCATGGCATATAGAAAATTCTCAAAACGTGCTTTTTGAGGACTTAGAAGAAAAAATTGGTCAGGCAAATAGAGAAACGATATTGTGCTGTGAAGGGGGCATGGAAAGTTACCTTTTAACTTTGCAGCTGATGGAAAAAGGCTATCAAAATATAAGATTCGTTGATGGTGGGATGAATTTCTATAAAAATTTATAATTTATCAGGCCATTTTCTGGCTTCGTGTATAACTCTTAAAACGTTGATATTATTATCCGAAACACCATAAAGCACAATATACGGGGTTCGATTAATAACAAGCTCCCTTGTTCCCATAACTCTACCCGCACGACCTATAGCAGGATTTGCAGATAATAGAGTTTCAACTTTGTTAATAATATTTATAATCGTATCATAAGCTGCAATCGGATTACCTTCCAGTATATAAGCTTCTATTGTTCTTAAATCTTGCCTAGCCGACTCTGCCCAAATAATCTTCACGTTTTGATTCCCATTCTTGTTTAATTTCTTCGTGAGTTACGTAATTGCCGTTTTCAATATCCTGTATACCTTTTTTTACAGCTTCTACTTGCCATTCGTGAAGGTCACAATATTGATTAATCGCTTCGGTCGCTAAAAATGTTTTATCTCGATTAGTAGCATCAGCTAGTTTTTCAAGTTTTTCTTTTGTTTCTTTGGGTAATCTTAAAGAAATTTGTTCTTTTCTAACCATAAATTACACCTTAAAATTTAACACTACATGTAATTAATTGTATCCCATTTTTTGAAAATTACAAGATTGGTAAATTTTGTTCAAATATCTTAATTTTCTTTTTTCAAATCAGGAAGTTTATCCTTATCAGGGTTTACCACAAGGGTTTTTTCGTGGGTGAAAATAACAAAACCCGGTTTTGAACCTGAAGGTTTTTTTACAAATTTCTTTCTTGTAAACACTACAGGAACATTTGAAGATTCTTTTGCCTGACTGTAATATGCTGCAGTATAAACAGCTTCATGAAGGGTTGTTTCAGGTACTTCATTATTATTTTGAGGAACTTTTATCAGCACATGAGAGCCTGGAATATTCAGGGTGTGAAGCCAAATATCTTCAGGGTCAGCTATTTTTAGCAAAAATTCATTCTGTCTGTTGTTTTTTCCGACTAAAATATTGAATCCGTCAGAAGAAATAAACTCGGTAAGCTTTATTTTTTCTTTCTTTTCCTTTTTAGAAACTTGATAGTTATTTGATTTAATTATGTTTTGGCTTATTAATTCCTGTTCAATTTCTTTTAAATCCGACAAATTTTCTGCTAAATTTATTGATTCTCTTATGGTTTCAAGATAATCAACCTCCTGCTTGATTTTTTCCGCTAATTTCTGGCTATGCATGGCGGCATTTTTAGCTTTGTTATAGAGTTTATAATATTTTTGAGCATTTGCATTAGGCGAAAGCATTTTATCAAGATATATTTTTATGATTTTGTTTTCATCAAAAAAGTTTTCAATCTCGGCATATTCAATCCCCTGCGTAATTTTATAAAGATTAGCCATTATAATATCGGCATATTGGCGGTATTTTTCCTGTTTTTCTTCAGAATCAAAGTTTTTTAAGTGCTGTGAAAGTTGTGTATTTTGCTTTTTGAGCTCTTTTTTAATAATCCCTGACAGATAATTTTTATGCCTTGAAAAATTATCACTAAAAACCTGATAGCCAAAATACAGGTCTATCATT
>MFRJ01000059.1:5328-6005 GCA_001784535.1 Candidatus Melainabacteria bacterium GWA2_34_9 | reverse complement strand
TCCACAATTCAAAAACGAAGAAATTGTCGCAAAATGGGATAAAATAATTGCACTTAGGGAAATCGTAACCAAAGCAATTGAGCCTGTTAGAGCCGAAAAGAAAATTGGAAGTTCCCTTGAAGCTTCTGTTTCGATAAAAGTTAACAGTCCTGAAATTGAAGCGATTTTAAGAACAGTAGAAGGCGAACTTGCGGGAGTATTTATAACTTCGCAGGCATGTTTAACCAATAATTCAGAAGAGCCTCAAAATCTTTTAAATCAGCATGAAGAAGATGTTTATAAAATTTATGTAACTTCTGCGACCGGAGAAAAATGCGACAGGTGCTGGAAGTTTTCAGGAACTCTTTCAAGTGGCATCTGCCCTGCATGTCAGGATGCTATTTTATAAGGTATAAAAATAAATAATTTGTTAGCGCAACCTTGAGATAAATGAAACGTATCTCAAGGTTGTCTTTTTATAATATGAAAAATTACCTGTTAAAAAGTAAAAAAAGCTAAACACTTAATTTGCAATGTAAATAAATGTAAAAAACACATAAAAAATCCACCGCTCATGGCAATTTTTTTTTTTATAAGTTTTATTTAATTATAGGGACTTACTATGGGAAAGATAAATGCAAGTTAAAAACTCTTCATTAATTTCTTTTAAACAAAATGCAGAGCAACAGGCTGATTCA
>MFRJ01000059.1:0-5236 GCA_001784535.1 Candidatus Melainabacteria bacterium GWA2_34_9 | reverse complement strand
TAGTAGTTTAATTGCTCCCTCAAAAGTATCTTTTGGCTATACAGACAACGTTATTGAACTGGCAAACATAAAACCGGGCTGCGAATATAACAAAAATAAAAATACTCTTGATTTTGGACTTCTTTCCAAAAACGCAGGACATGTAGAACTTTGCATATACAAAAAACCTCATTTTGCGGAAGATAAAAAAAATTATAAAGAAGTTACACAAATTCCGCTGGAAAAATTAGGTGATAAATGGGTAGCTTCTTTGCCTAAAGATGTTTTGAAAGAAAAAGGCATAGATATTGATAAAGACGCTGTATTTTACGGCTACAGAGTATGGGGAAAAGAAGGCTCAAACTGGGAATACAATGAAAACTGGACTCCCGGATCTGATGCAGGATTTAAATCACATGTAGATGATAAAGGAAACCGTTTTAATCCAAATAAACTTTTAACTGATCCTGAAGCTACAGAAATAAGCCATGATCCTATAACTATAGGAGTTAATGAAGACGGATATTTATATGCGACAGGAGACAGAACTTATAAAGTTGACACCGCGCCATTTGCGCCAAAATCAATATTTGTTATGCCAAAAGAAGAAAACCTCAAAGAAATCGCTCCAAAACCTTCACGTCCATTAACAAGTGATGCTGTTTATGAAACACATTTAAAAGGTTTAACGGCAAGTCATACAAAAGAAACTCTGGTAAAACTTTATAAATCTTTTATTCCTGAATATAAAGGCAAACCTGAAGAACAACAAATAAAAGATATGATAACAAAAATCCAATCACCTGTTGAAAAAGGCGGTTGGGATAACAAATATGCCGGAACATATAAAGGCGCAAGCTTTATGCCTCTTTATATTAAATTAATGGGACAAACAGCAATTGAATTTTTACCGATGCAGGAATTTCAAAATTCAGAAAAAGATAATTTCTGGAAAAATTACTGGGGATACATGACACTCTCTTATAAAGCTCCTGAAAGAAATTATGCATTTGATAAAGCTCCGGGCGGACCTACAAGGGAATTCAAAGAAATGGTTAATGAATTCCATAAACAAGACATAAAAATATGCATGGATGTTGTATATAACCACACAGCAGAAAGCGATTGCTATAAAAATACCGATCCAAACAATCCCGACAGAGTTGATATTAATAAAACCAACTTACTTAATTTAAGAGGGATTGATAATACTTCCTATTATGAAACATCTGCTGATAAAAAACATTATTATGACAGTAACGGATGCGGCGCAAACCTTAATGCAGCCAATCCAATAGCTCAACAATTAACGACTGACACTCTCAAATACTGGAAAGATGAAATGCGAGTGGACAGTTTAAGATTTGATCTTGCTCCTGTTTTAGGAAATACAAGATCTACAGAACATGGTTTCTACTTTGATGCAACACACAAAGACAGTTTACTGCAAAAAATTGAAAATCTCGGAGTAAGATCAAAAACATGCGGTCAAGGTGTTGATCTTATAGCAGAACCTTGGGGATGCGGAGATGGAACATATCAGGTCGGCAACTTCTCATCTAATTATGCAGAATGGAATGGTCCTGTAAGAGATACCCTGAGGAAATCTATTAACAAGGTTGGTGTTGAAGATATTTCACCGCTTGACTTAATCAGAGTATTCTCCGGTTCTTATGATACCTTTAAAGGTAAAAACCCGAGATCAGTTAACTTTATTGACTGCCATGACGGATATACAATGCATGACCTATTTGCTTACGACAAAAGAAGAACCACTGAACAAGGCTCCGAAGGCGGAACAGATGATGCCTGCAATATTTCCTGGAGTCAGGGTGGCGATGTAAATCTCAGAAAACAGGCTGTAAGAACAGCTCAAACAATGCTTGCGGTTTCAGCAGGAACCCCGATGATTCAGGGCGGCGACGAAAGATACAGAACAACCCTTGGTAATAACAACACATGGAATATTGACAGCGCTCTCAATTATATAGATTGGGGAAATCCCGTTCAGCAAGCAGAAGTTAATAAATTAAGAGAAGCAGGTAAATTGAAATTTTCAGATAGATGTGAAAAAAGAGATGAAGATAAAACTCATCAAATGACTGAACATGAAAAAGAAGAATTAACTCTATTTACAAGCAGATTATTTAATTTCAGAAAAGAACACCCGTCTTTAAGACCCTACAAATATTTTGGAGGCAAAGACCATAACAATATAAATGGCAAAGATATCACATGGCTTGACGGCGATGCAAAAGAAATAGACGGCAGTCAAAAAGACGGAAGATCATACTTAAATAATCCTCAAAATGCTATTACTGCATTTAAAATTGACTCAACAGAATTTAGAGATTCTGTTACATCAAAAAATGATCCTGCTACATCTATATATGTTGCCTATAATAAAGGATCTGGCGCATTTAATGTTAAATTACCCGAACATCAATTACCAAATAAACAATGGTACCTGGTTGCGGACACTTCCTGCGGCCCTAATGAACTTCTAAAACACGACAACATCAAAAAATCAGGCGAAGAAGTTCCTGTAACAGGTGATAGAATTATATGCAATTCACGAAGTGCAGTTATTCTTATAGAAAAAGACAAAGTAAGTTAATTTAAAAGGGCTGAATTCAGCCCTTTTAAATTATTTTTTTATAAAATCAATTTCATCATTTTTAACGTCTATAAGTATATTATCTCCTTCTCCAAACGATCCTTCAAGGATATTTTTGGAAAGCGGATTTTCTATATCCTGACGAATAACACGTTTAAGAGGTCTTGCCCCATAAGCAGGATTATAACCCCTTGCAGCAAGAATTTCTTTAGCATCATCAGTAATTTCAACATTAATATCTTTTTCTTTAAGTAATTTTTTAAGATTATTAACTTGAATATCAACAATTTCATAAAGCTGTTGAAGCGATAAGCCGCTAAAGAAAACTATTTCATCTATTCTATTAAGAAATTCGGGTTTGAATTGTTGTCTCATCAGCTCCATTACTCGATCCTTCACAGAATCCATTCCATTCCCGTGAGAAACCATCTGACTTAACGTTCCTTCAAGTATGATATTGCTTCCAATATTGCTTGTCATAATTATGACAGTGTTTTTAAAATCAACTGTCCTGCCTTTTGAATCAGTAAGGCGACCATCGTCAAGAATCTGGAGCATTATATTGAAAACATCGCCATGAGCTTTTTCTATTTCATCAAAAAGCACCACGCTGTATGGTTTTCTACGAACCTGTTCGGTAAGCTGCCCGCCTTCTTCATAGCCGACATAGCCTGGAGGAGCCCCAATAAGCCTTGCAACAGAATGTTTTTCCATATATTCTGTCATATCAATCCTTACCACTGCATTTTCATCATTAAACAAAAATCCTGCAAGAGCTTTGCCGAGTTCTGTTTTTCCAACACCTGTAGGTCCAAGAAAAATAAATGAGCCTATCGGTCTATTCGGATCTTTAAGTCCTGCCCTTGCTCTTCTTACAGCATCAGAAACCACTGTTACGGCTTCATCCTGCCCTATAACCTTTTTATGAAGCTCTTCTTCCATCTGAAGAAGTTTTTTAAGTTCACTTTCCATAAGTTTATTAACAGGAATTCCTGTCCATTTTGCAACAACTTCTGCTATATCTTCTTCATCAATTTCTTCTTTAAGCATAGCGTTTTTAGCTTCACGCTTTGTAAGCATGTCTTCTTCTGTTTTCAGTTGTTTTTCAAGTTCAGCAAGCTTTCCGTACTTTAATTCCGCAGCTTTCGCCAAATCTGCTTCTCTTTCAGCATTTTCTATCTGCTGTTTTGTTATTTCTATATCCTCTTTTACTTTGCTAAAAGAAGATATAGCATTTTTTTCCGATTCCCATTGAGTTCTAAGAGTATCAACCTCTTTTTGAAGAGCAGCAATTTGAATATCAAGCTGTGCGGTTTTTTCTTTTGAAACCGCGTCACTTTCTTTTTTTAGAGCTTCTCTTTCAATTTCAAGCTGTGTTTTTTGTCGTTCAATAGTGTCAATTTCGGCAGGCATGCTGTCAATTTCTATCCTGAGCTTGGAAGATGCTTCATCTATAAGATCAATAGCTTTATCTGGCAAAAACCTGTCCGTTATATACCTGTCAGAAAGTTTTGCCGCGGCTATAAGCGCAGAATCCTTTATTCTTACACCATGATGCACTTCATAACGTTCTTTTAGTCCCCTAAGAATACTTATAGTATCTTCTACTGATGGCTCATCTATTAAAACAGGCTGAAATCTTCTTTCAAAAGCTGCATCACGTTCGATATATTTTCTGTATTCATTTATTGTAGTAGCTCCAATACATCTTAAGGCGCCTCTTGCAAGAAGCGGTTTCAAAATATTGCCCGCATCCATCGATCCTTCAGCAGCACCGGCACCAATAACAGTATGAAGCTCATCAATAAACATAATGATTTCGCCTTCACTGCTTTGAACTTCCTTCAAAACAGCCTTGAGCCTTTCTTCAAATTCTCCGCGGAATTTCGCACCTGCTACAAGCGACCCCATGTCTAAAGAAATTAATTTTGTTCCTTTTAATCCTTCCGGCACATCTTCTTTTACAATTCTAAGCGCTAAACCTTCAGCAATAGCGGTTTTGCCGACACCGGGCTCTCCTATCAAAACAGGGTTGTTTTTTGTTCTCCTGTTCAAAACCTGTATTGTTCTTCTAATTTCTTCATCCCTGCCTATAACAGGATCAAGCTTGCCTTTTCTTGCAAGATCAGTCAAATCAATGCTGTATTTTTCAAGAGCCTGATATTTATTTTCCGCATCAGGACTGTCAACCGAAGCAGAACCTCTTATTTCCTTAAGAACTTTATAAAGAGCTTCTTTAGTTATGCCGTTATCATTTAAAATTTTTCCACAATCCGTAGACCTATTATTACTCATTGAAAGCAAAACATGTCCAAGATCTATATAACTGTCTTTTAGCCTTTTAGCTTCTTCTTCCGCCATATCAAAAAGGTTTTTAAGCTCCATGCTTATATAAATTTGACCCTGAGCAGGATAAGCTAATTTAGGCTTGGTTGCAAGAAGCTGCTCTGTTTGTTCTTTAATTAAAGAAATATTAGCATTTAATTTATTAAAAACAGTTACCGAAAAACCTTTTTCGTCTTCCATCATCGCAAGAAGCAAATGTTCGGGAAGTAATTGCCCGTTATTAAAACGCATCATTATATTTTGCGCTGCCATTACAGTATTTTGCGTTTGCTGAGTCAGCTTATTAAAATCAAT
>MFRJ01000058.1:6210-12373 GCA_001784535.1 Candidatus Melainabacteria bacterium GWA2_34_9 | reverse complement strand
AGATAAAAAGCCTGATATAGTTATATTATACAGTGGCTGCGACCTATGCAACTTAACTCCTATCAATGATATTTTCCTTGAAGTTTTCGAAAAATATTCCTGGAATCCAAAAGCTTATTATATGGATATTACAAGAACAAGCTATTTTTTGCGGGATTATTATAATAATCTTAAAAAAATAACCGGAGCATCAACCCTTAAGATAATAAAAGCTATCGGGCTTGGTTTTGGAAAACTCTTTTTATTTAATTATCTTGACGATGTTTTTTGTGTGATAAGACCAACTATTAAGGACTTTAATACAGGAGAAAACATCTATTTAAAATTATTTCAGAAAATTATAAATGCCAAAAACCTTTCAGAATACAAAAAAATAAAAAAAAACATTAACAAATTATTAAAAACATATCCTCCTGATCATAACAGTCTTCATTTTGGATTAACAGGAGATCCTTTTTCTTTAAGAGAACCTTATTCTCACCAGTTCACCGATCGCAAGCTCGGTTATATGGGAGTTATTGTTGATAAAGGAAATAATAAATTAATTAAGAAAAAAAAGGTCTCAAAATTAGAACTTAAAAAGTTCATCACAAACAATCACGGGGTTTTTACCCATAATGCAATAACAAAAATAAATAATTACACAAATAAAGCATACGACGGAATAGTTTTTATTTCTCCGTTTAACTGCACACCAAATGATTCATTGAGAAATCAATTAAGTATGATTCAGGAAAAGACAGGAACACCGATGCTGTCACTAATTTTTGACTCACATACAAGCTCAACAGGTCTTCAAAGTCGTCTCGAGGCTTTTATTGAGATGGTTTACAGAAGAAAAAATCTAAAGCAGGAGCCGAATGAATAAAAAACAATGGATAATATGCGGCAATTGTATTTATCTTGATAAATGCCCTGCCGGTAAAGCTAAACTAATAAATGTCGATGTTAATTCTTCTATTTATAACGATATTGGCTGTTATGATCATGAGCAAATCAGCCCGAAGCAAATGAAATTATTTTAAAAAATGAACTTATTCTCAAAAATTTCGTATATGTATATGTAGGGTAAAAATTTCAGAAGAGAGAAGTTTTATGAGAATGAAGAGAAGCACAAAAACTGCTGTGTTATTACTTAGTTTAGTCATCATGTTGGGATTCGCAAATTGTGCAATGGCTCGCAGCCATCACAATTCACCTTCCAGAAACGTTTTAGGCTTAACAATCACATTGAAAGGATTAAACAACCAGCATAATTACTACCATCCGAATCAGGGAAGATACTCTTATTATCCGGATTATTACATGACAAGAAGAGAGCTGGCGATGCAGGAAAGATATCTTTACCAGCATAGAAAAGTCTCATATAATTGTCATGACAGAAGACGTATAGACTATTATAGATATTAAAATTAGTTTATTATCAAAGGGTTTCGGGAATATACCCGAAACCCTTTTTTATGAAAAAACTCAATATTATCACCAATAACTAAATTTTTAAAAAATTCGCTCTGGAAGTCAATAAATTTCTTTATAAACCAATTGTAAAAAAATTGTAATATTGTATATATAAATACAAATACAATTAGTATATTTTTTATGCTTATTTTAAAATATGTGAATATTTACATTCTCTGCACCAGAAAAAGGATTCTCAATTTATGTCACAAGATATTAAAAACTTTATTGATGATATACCCAATATTCCTTCTATGCCATCAATTGTCTTAAATTTGCTCGATGAATTAAACAAACCGGAACCTGATATTATAAAATTATCTGCAACAATGTCCAAAGATATATCCTTAACAACTCAACTATTAAAACTTGTTAATTCCGCTTATTTTAGTTTTTCTTCAAGAGTAAATAATGTTACTCAAGCATCTGTATTGATTGGTTTAAACAGACTGAAAAGTTTAATTATAAGCTCGGCAATAAAACCTATGATAGTAACCGTATGCGGAAAAAATTTATGGGAACATTCAATCAGATGTGCTGTAGGATGTGAAATAATTGCTAAAAGCTTGGGGGATGACAGAAAAGAAGAAGCTTTTGTTGCAGGACTTTTGCATGATGTAGGAAAAATAGTTCTGGAACTATATAACAGCAATTATGCAAGAGACACCCATAATCAATTTTCACAAAGTAATGAAAGAATACATCAGGAAAAACAATTATTTGGCTTTGCTCATCCTGAAGTCGGAAAAGAATTAATTTCAAAATGGAGTCTACCCAATAATATCGGTGAACATGTCAATTATCACCATAATCCGATTCAATCTTCCGACAAATTAATTACAAGTTATGTTTATGTTGCCAATAGACTTGCACAAGAAAATCTTATGTACCCGATTGTTGATCCTGAAATTTCTGAAAACCTTGATTTTGAAGTTTCTGATCCTGTAACCTTGAGAGAAGAAATTTTTGCAGTTTCTCAGCCGATTATTGATGTTTTTTCAGGCAAAACAGATATTAAAACTCTATATAAAGCTGGCTAAAATTTTATAGCTCACTAAATTTTTCACTAACACTTGTGTTAAATAACTTGAATCACCAATTCTTTAGCCCTCAAACTCACACTTATCAAGCCCGACACGCTTACAAATGAAGCTGTCAACAATCTTGTCAGGTAATTTCGTTAAAATTTTCGAAAGAAAATGCGCATCTTTTCCGACAAGATAACGGGTTTGGGGATTTTTAGAGGTCAAAGCATGAAGTATTGCTTTAGCAACCTGTTCAGGGACTGCCCCACTTCTTTCAACTCTTTTTAAAGTCCTCTCAAGAAGATTTCTGTATACAACCCCATAATATTTTTCAGCCTCTGGAGGCATTTCTGCGACTATATCCTCCACGAGATTTATGGATTTTTGCCAGATAGGGGTTTTTATAACACCCGGCTCGATAATGGAAACAGGGATTCTCCAAGGTCTTAATTCTCTTCTCAAGGAATCTGACAATCCCTCAACAGCAAATTTTGAAGCAGCATAAGCACCTTTGAACGGAAAAGCTGTAAATCCCGCTATAGAACTTGTATTTACAATTCTGCCCTTTCCTTTTCTTATTAAAGGAAGCATTTTCTGAATTACGGCAACTTGCCCGATTACGTTTATTTCAAGCTGATGTCTTAGCCTGTCTATCGGCAAGAACTCTAGCGGTCCTGCTACAGCAATTCCTGCATTATTTACAAGCCCATAAAGCCCGTTATCTCCTAATATTTCCGAAACCTTATTAAAAGCCTCATTAATGGAATCCTGATTAGTTACCTCTATAAAAATCGGAGTGATATTAAGATTTTCATCTCTTAGTTTTTGGGCATCTTCTTCTTTTCTAACCCCTGCCAAAACCTGAAAACCGTTTTTTGCGAGAGTTATAGCGGAAATTCTTCCTATTCCCGAGGAAGCGCCTGTTATGAGAATATATTTCATGTATTGCCTCTTTGTTATAAAAAATTTTATACAAAGTTATTTTATAACATTATGGCTTTATTTTAAAATTTGATTTTATCTCCAGCCGCGTCCGCGTTCACTTAAAAATACGGCTTTCTGAAGCACTCCTTTTAAGCCTTTTGCTGGTTTTTCTCCTGTATCAAAAGCATCGGGCTGTTTTAACTCACTTATAAATTCGTCAATGACTTCTTTAGTGACGGAATCCATAGTAAATATATGCGCATAATGTCTTTCTTCATCATTAATTAAAAGCGTTTCACAAGAAAGAGAATGTTTATAAACAATTTTGTCATTAGGTTTTCTAAAACGCACCGTTAACGCTAAAGGCGTTCGCTCAACAAACAAATCAATTTCCGGGTGATATTCCTGGATAATTTTGAGCTGTTCTTCTGCATAATCCGCAAGATTTTCACATCTGACAGCTCTATTTATCAAAGTTTCATAAGAATTTTGAGCAAGAAAATCCCAAATAAGTACAGGTGATAAACCATTACGTGAACCCGCAAATGTAGTGTCAGGAGAACCGATATATTCAGGCGCATCCGGCGGAACTAACTGATATTTCACTTTTGTCATAAAAATACCGCAGGGCCAAGGAGTTCCAATCCATTTATGTCCGCTCGTAACAATAGAATTAACAAACGGAAGTCGAAAATCAAAAATCGGTCCACAGGAGTCTATTTTACCCTGTTTATATGCCATTTCGAGAAAAGGCATATATGATGCCCCCAATGCACCGTCCACATGGATCCAATAACCGTTACGGACATCTGAATGTCCCTCTTCATCATAAATAACGCCGCGATTTACCAATCCATATTTCTCAAAAATCGGCATTAATTTCTCGCCTATGAGTTTCACATCATCATAAGCACCCTTGAAAGTTGTTCCATAATTGCAGCAAAGAAGGATAGGATAACCTTTGGATGCAAAAAATTCCACAAGAATAGTGAGTTTTTCTACATCAATTGCACCAGGACCACCATTTCCATTCAAAGAAGGTACTTCAAAAAATTCTTTCGTCCATTCACCTGTCGAATTTAACGGATTTTGACCGGAATAGAATTTTTTTCCTATATCGTAAAACGTCGGAACCTGAAGGACGCGCATTGCTTTAATGATTGAATAATGAGTATCCTCCGAAAAGAATGCTACAGGAGTATAAGCATTAGGATTACCTTCTACAGGAAGCGCATGAATGTATTTTGTTCTGTGTTTTCTGGTTTTATATTCATTTCCATTGTCAATTAAAAGCCTTTTTCCTGCCAGATAATCTCTTGCATTCCAAATCCCGTAAAGGTTGCCTTCTGTACTTCCCATTGTTAACGCATAACCCCAATAACTTTCAGGGTTTTTAAAATCATGCGGCGTTTTAGCATTCCAGAGTTTTGCATAATAGTCAAGCACAGCTCTTTCTATAGCCTTGCTGTTCGGAGTATAATTTCCGGAAACAAACGGATCACCAATATTATTAATATGAAAATTCAAAAATCCTTTAATATCTTCTTCATAATTTAAAGTTTGAACGTTTTGATACCCCAAAAAATGCTTGCTTTGACAGTCGACATGACCAATATAACTATCTAATGCTTTTTTGCGATCGATTAAACTCAATCCTTCAGGTGACAGCTTAAAAAGTTTTTCATCAATCATTATTTACTCCATCTTTTTTAACCAAGATGAAATTAATTTTAAAAGCAACTTTGAGATATTAAAATTCACTATTTGTATAAAAAATTAGATTTTTAAAGCTATGATTTTAGAAAATAATTTTTTCTTAAACCTCAATATTCTCAATAATTTTAATTAGCTTATGGGCAGAATTTTCCCAACTGAACTCAGACTGCCTTTGATAACCTTTTTGAATCAGCTCATTTCTTAATTCACAATTATTTAAAATTTTATCTATACCCCCGGCTATATCGTCAACCTTATAAGGATCGGTATAATAAGCCGCATCCGCACATACTTCAGGCAAACTGGTGACATTAGAAGCTACAACAGGACACCCGCAAGACATTGCCTCAATCGCAGGAATCCCAAAACCTTCATAAAAAGAAGGAAAAACCAAAAGCTTTGCATTTTTATAAAAATTCGCAAGTGTTTTATCATTTATATAGCCTGTCAGAATAATATTTTTATTTAATTTAATTTCATTAAGCATATTTTGATCAGAAAAATGCTTTAATTCAGCTCCTACAACAACCAGCTTCAAATCCTGAACCTGTAGCATATTAAAAGCTTCAATAACATTGCAAAGATTTTTTCTCGGGCTTAAAAACGATGCAACAGCTAAAATATAATCCCCGTATTTATTCTCAAAATCTTCATTCGAATATTCTTGAAATTCTTTTGAAACAGCGTTATAAACTATTTCTATCTTATCAGGATTTATATTAAAGGTTTTTATGATGTCATGTTTTGAAAAATCGCTGACAGTTATTATTTTTAACGCATTTTTAAGCAAAATCGGAGCAAAAAACCTGTAAATATAAGGGAATTTTTTCGAGAACCATTTTTTATTCTTCATAAAAATCAAATCATGAATAACTATAATGTTTTTCGAATGAAATAAAGGCGCTGTATTACGCATATTAAGAAGAAGAGGATTTTTATTTTTTGAAAGATAGTATTTTAAATCAATTTGTTCCCACAAAAATCCTGTAAAATTCCCTATAATCTCTACACCCAGATATTCTGCAAGTTCATGATGAATT
>MFRJ01000058.1:0-6183 GCA_001784535.1 Candidatus Melainabacteria bacterium GWA2_34_9 | reverse complement strand
AACCTCATAACAAATGCTTCTTTATCAGCTGTTTATTAAACAGCCCCCTTCTTTTAAAGTTTATTTCAAACACAGCCAAATCTTCATTAATTACAATAGGTTTGTAAACTTTATTTAACATTATATGTATTAATTAAATACAAAAGTTGTTTAATTACTTTTAATGGTCAAAATCACGATTTCAGGCAATACCCCGAATCTTACAGGAATCATACTTGTTCCAATACCTGTACTGACATATAAATCTTTATTGTTTTCATGAATATGACCAAATGCATAACGTTCTCCAAATCCTGACGGCACAATCAACCTTCCTGCAAAAGGAAGATCAACCTGTCCGCCATGTGTATGACCTGCTATGGTTAAATTCACCCTATCAGGAATGAACGGGAAAACATCAGGATTATGGCTTAACAATAAAATAGGGCTTTTGCCGTTTATTTTACTTAATGCTTTATCAATATCAGGAAATCTTTTTATTAAATCCGCAACTCCCGCAATCCATAATGGTTTCCCATTAATAATTAATTCTTTGGCATTATTTTCCAGTACTGTTATGTTTTTATTTTCTAAAGCTAAAGTTACTTTTTTCCCGTTATACCCCCAGTCATTGTTCCCAAGAACAGCTATAATTCCATATTTCGACTTTAATTTTGACAAAATACCAGCTACCAAATCAGGTTTTACAAAAGTTTCTCCAATAACACCATTACTTACGAAATCGCCCGGTAATAAAATCAAATCAGGATTTTCTTTGTTGGATAATTCTACAATTTTCCTTATTTTGTCAGCATTTATAAAAGGTGCACCTGCATGAATGTCTGAAATTACTGCTATTTTAAGATTATCGTGTTTTTTATCCCAATTATTGAGTTTTAAAGTTACTTTATGAACAACAATTTCATCAGGCTCAATAAAAAAACCTATAACAAATAAAATTGAAAAAGTTAATAACAGCAGGGTTTTTATGACATTTTTTAATGAAGATTTTTTCATGTTTTACGAATATTTCTTTAAATAAGCTTCAATAAATTCATTGATTTCACCGTTCATGACAGCGTCAACGTTGCCTGTTTCATAGCTTGTGCGATGATCTTTTACAAGACTGTACGGATGAAAAACGTAAGACCTTATCTGACTCCCGAAATTTACGTCCATAGCCTCACCTTTAAGCTCGGAGGCTTTCTTTTCATGCTCTGCCTGTTTTAATGCAAGAAGTTTTGAAGCCAAAAGCTGCATGGCATTTTCCCTGTTCTGAAGTTGCGAACGTTCTTGCTGACATTTTACAACAATTCCGCTAGGTTTATGAATTATTCTGACGGCAGACTCAACTTTATTTACGTTTTGACCGCCTGCGCCGCCTGCACGCATTGTTTCAACTTCTATTTCATCAGGATTAATTTCAACTTTTGACTCAATGTCAGGCACGACAGGACTGACTTCCAGAGAAGCAAAGCTTGTTTGACGTTTTCCATTGGCATTAAAAGGAGAAATTCTGACCAGTCTGTGAACTCCTTTTTCTGCTTTTGCGTAGCCGTAAGCGTATTTTCCGCTAACTTTTATGGTAGCGCTTTTAATTCCTGCTTCTTCACCATCTGAAGTGTCGAGAATTTCAACTTTCCATCCTTTTGATTCAGCCCATCTAAGATACATTCTGAGAAGCATTTGAGCCCAATCCTGCGCATCTGTTCCGCCTGCACCCGCATTTACAGTTAAAATAGCATCAGAAGAGTCGTATTCTCCTCCAAGTTTTTTTTGAAGCTCCCATTTTTCAAGCTCAGGAGTTAATTTTGCCAGAGTTGTTTCTATTTCAGGATAAACAGACTCATCCTGCTCTTCTTCAGCCAACTGAATAAGAATTTCAACATCTTCAGCTTGTGTTTTCCAGTTTTTATATTCTTCAAAAGAATTTTTAATCTCGCTTAATTCCTGTGCAAGCTTTTGTGCTTCCTGCGGATTATCCCAAACATCAGGTTCCTGAAGCTTTTTCTCAAGCTCTATTATCTTTTTATTCGAATTCTCTGGGTCAAAGACAACCTCTTACCTGATTCAGGATTCCGTTAATTTTTTCGAGTTCTTTTTTATATTCTATGGTCATTATTATTTTCCTTACTTTTTGTCTGATTAATTACCTTAATTGTATCAAATTATTACAAGAATAGGTATGATTTTAGCAACTTTTTTCCTTTACAGGATTTGTATATTTAGAAAATCAAATTAAATAAGGAAAAAACATGATTGTAAACAACATTAATCGCTCAAATTATTCTCTTTATAAAACACAAACAAATAAACAGACACCATCATTTGGATTCAGACTCGGACTTAATCTTAAACCTAATCCTGAAAGAGTTAAAAATGGATTAATACATGAAGGTGTAAATTTGGGAATAGGTGCTTTCTTAAGTCAAGCTGCCAATTTGCCTTTATTAGAATCCTTTGTCATCGTTAAAACCGTAAAAGATGTTTTAATGACAGCAAAAAATTATGTTTTTGCGCCGACAAACTTTAAATTACAAAAAATGATAATGAAATATGACTATCCCTCTAATATGTTTCGACCTGCTATGGCAGCAGTTGATTCCCTTGGAGATAAACTTATCGCTAAGTTTAAAAAACCAATTTAATTTTATTTTTTGTAACTACTTATAAAATTATCAATAGACCTGTCCCATGTTTTTTCAGCCTGTGAAGGAAAAAAACATCCCGGAAGTTCTTTTTTGCTGCGATGATAAGCCACACATTCGCAACAAAGTCCTCTTCTTGAACATCCGTCATAGCTACAAGTGCAATTTTGAGAATTTTTTGCGGTTTTACATTCCATTATTTCACAATCCTACCTTAAAACGTTGCTTCCGCAGCATTTTTTGAATTTCTGACCGCTTCCGCAAGGACATGGGTCATTTCTTCCAATTTTTTCACCTGAAGCTTGAGCATTTTCAGTTAAAAATGCAGGTATAAATGCTTCCGCTGCTCTTGAAAGAGGAGTATCTATCACATCAGAATGTTCTTCCTGCATATGCACAACCTGAACTTCAAATTTTGTCCTGAAAAGGTGTGCAACGGTTTCCCTCTGAATTTCATGCATCATATCGTTAAACAGGTCAAAAGCTTCCCTTTTATATTCTATGAGAGGATCTTTCTGCCCGTAAGCTCTAAGACCTATACCTTCTCTTAAAATATCAATATTATGAAGATGGTCAATCCATTTGCTGTCAATAATTCTAAGAAGAGTATCCCTTTCAAGCATTCTCATTACACTGTTTTCAGAACCGGAAACCTGTAATGTATATTCACCTTCTTCATGATTCTCCAGCATAATTTTGTTATAAAAAGCAACTATATCATTTTCATGATTTTCATAAGCAGAAATAGCCATTTTTTTGAGCTTTTCAAGCAAATCAACATACTTAATATTTTTCACATCTTCAATAGAAACACTTGAAAGCTGCGGAATAACAGAATGAATAGCTTTTACAAGGGATGTAAGCGTTTCATCGTCATATTCCTGATAAGGTGTTTCAGGACTGATATAAACAGACATGATCCTGTTTAATTCCTGCTCAATCATATGAACAACGTCTTCATAGATATTTCCACCTTCAAGAACCTTTCTTCTCTGTGCATAGAAAAGTTCTCTCTGTCTATTCATAACATCATCATATTCGAGAACGTGTTTTCTTATATCAAAGTGGTATACCTCAACCTTTTTCTGGGCTGATTCTATGCTTTTGCTTACTATTCCTGCCTCAATAGCCATATCTTCTTCTACATTAAGCATATTCATTAAACCGCTGATTTTTTCCCCGCCGAAAATCCTCATCAAATTGTCTTCAAGAGAAAGGAAAAATCTTGTAGAACCAGGATCGCCCTGTCTTCCTGCTCTTCCTCTCAACTGGTTATCAATACGCCTTGATTCATGTCTTTCTGTACCTATAACATAAAGCCCTCCGGCTTCAACAACCTTTTCGTGCTCTTCCTGCGTAACCTGATAAGCTTTATCAAGAGCCTCGTTTTTGATTCTTTCATACTCTTCAGAAGAAATTTCTTCTTTCTTCAAACCTGAAAGCATTTCTTTTGCAAGAAATTCAGGGTTTCCTCCGAGAATAATATCTGTTCCGCGACCCGCCATGTTTGTTGCTATTGTAATAGCTCCAAATCTACCTGCTTGAGCAATTATAGTCGCCTCTTTTTCGTGGTGTTTTGCGTTTAATACGTTATGTTTAAGCCCTTTTGCCGTTAACATTCTGGACAAAAGTTCGGATTTTTCGATGCTTATTGTACCTACAAGTATGGGTCTTCCCTGAGAATGAACTTGTTCTATCTCCTCAACCAGAGATTTAAATTTCTGTGTTTCGGTTTTATAAATAACATCAGGAAGATCTTCTCTTATGTCAATTCTGTTTGTCGGTATTTGCGTAACTTCAAGACGATAAATCTTGCCGAATTCAGCTTCTTCAGTAATAGCAGTACCCGTCATGCCGGCAAGTTTAGGATAAAGCCTGAAAAGGTTCTGGAAAGTAATACTTGCGAGTGTCTGACTTTCATCCTGAATTTTAACGTTTTCTTTTGCTTCAACAGCCTGATGAAGCCCGTCACTCCAGCGGCGTCCTTCCATCATTCTTCCCGTAAATTCATCAACTATAACAACTTCACCGTTTTTTACAACATAATCAGTATCTATCATAAACAGTTCTTTTGCTTTCAAAGCCTGTAAAAGATAATGTGCAAGCTGCGTTGAGGCATCAAAAATATCGGGGACATTTAAAAGTTCCTGAGCTTTATCTATGCCTTCTTCTGTGAAAATTATATTTTTGTTTTTTTCTTCAACTTCGTAATGAACATTTTTTTCGAGTTGAGGAGCAATTCTTGCCATTGTTTTATAGGTTTCTGCTGATTTTTCAAGTCTTCCGCTAATAATTAAAGGTGTTCTGGCTTCATCGATAAGGATACTGTCTACTTCATCGACGATCGCAAAGTTATAAGGTCTTTGACAACATTGTTCAATACTTCCTGACATATTGTCTCTCAGATAATCAAAACCAAATTCGTTATTTGTTCCATAAGTAATATCAGCCTGATAAGCTATTTTCTTTTTATCAAAATCTTTTTCCGCCATATCTGAAAGAACAAGACCCACTTCAAGCCCTAAAAACTTGTAAATTTTGCCCATCCACTCGCTGTCACGTTTTGCAAGGTAATCGTTTACTGTAACAATATGAACACCTTTTCCTGTAAGTGCATTTAAGTATGCCGGCAATGTTGCAACAAGTGTTTTACCTTCACCTGTTCTCATTTCTGATATTTGCCCCTGATGAAGAACTATTCCGCCTATCAGCTGCATATCAAAATGACGCATATTAAGTGTTCTTTTTCCTGCTTCTCGCACTACAGCAAAAGCTTCCGGAAGAATATTTTCTAAAGCTTCTTTTTCTAGAGCTTTATCTCTTACTAAATCGTCTGATCTTTGCCTGTCTTGATATCTTTGTTTAAATTCCGCTGTTTTTGCCTTTAATTCCTCATCTGAAAGCTGGCTTATTTCGGGCTCAAGAGAATTTATGTATTCAACTGTAGGCTGAATTTTTTTAATTTTTCTTGCGTTTGGATCTCCCAAAACCTTTAATAATAAATCTATCATTTTTTATATATATCCCCAAATTCATATTTTATTCTCTAAAATTTTACCATATACAAAATTTCTTACACATTACATTTCTAATCTTATTGGCTATCAAAACGGCTATATTGTTTCCTGCCCAACCGGGTACTATTGTTGATAATAAACAAATTGATGCTGCCGCTCTCACTTTCTTTATTTACACTTAATTTAACTGTATGATTACTCCTGTTAAAAATTACGGTTTAATAAAGGTAAATTTAAAATTGGAAAAATTATAAATTTTTGGAGTAAACTATGGATTTAACATCATTAATAGGTCCTATAGCCGGTCTGACGCTTATTATGTTAGCATATGCTATGGAAGGCGGCACCATAGGGTCACTAATACAGATAACTGCTGCCATGATTGTATTTGGCGGAACTTTTGGGGCAGTTATTTTCAGTTTTTCTCAGGAACAGCTTCTTTCTGCAATGAAAGCAACAAAAAGAGTATTTTTTAATCAGCATGTCGATCAAAAAGAAATTATCACAGAAATCGTTAGATATGCAACAAAAGCCAGAAA
>MFRJ01000057.1:6383-11738 GCA_001784535.1 Candidatus Melainabacteria bacterium GWA2_34_9 | reverse complement strand
ATTTCCTATAGCAGACGCTTCTGCACCTTTGGCTCCTGCACAAAGAGAAAGTATTACGCTTGCTACAACAGTATCTCCCGCGCCTGTTACGTCAAAAACCTCTGTCTTGTTAAATGCAGGGATGCTGGTTATATTTCCGTTAGCTTCAAAAAGCACCATGCCTTCTCCGCCTCTTGTTAAAAGAACCATGTCAGAAGAAGTCTTTTCAAGAAGGTCTTGTCCTGCTTTTAAAAGTGTTTCCTGATTGGTGATTTTGTAACCAATTGTTTTTTCTGCGTCAGGCTGGTTTGGTGTAATTACTGTCGCATTTTTAAACCTGCTAAGGTCTTCTTGAGCATCTACCGCTATAAATTTGTTATATTTTCTTGCAGTTTCTATTGTTTTATCAATTATTTTTTGTGTTATCATTCCTATTCCATAATCAGAAAGAAGTATTCCGTCAAAATGAGGAGTAAGCTCACAAATTTTTTCGATGATTTTATCTTCAATTTCTTTGCTGATTGGTTCGGTTGTTTCTCTGTCTATTCTTATTATTTGTTGGGTTACGGATTGCGCGGAGGAACCGGAAATTCTTGTTTTTGTAGTTGTTACTCTTGATTCATCAACAATCATATGTTTTGCACAAATATTAGCATCTTCAAGAGTTTGATTTAACACAGCTCCGTAGTAATCATTTCCTTTTACTCCGAGTGCAAAAACTTTGCCGGAATTTAACGTGGAAATATTGTGAGCTGCGTTGGAAGCCGCACCAAGCAAAGTTTTTGTGTGGCTGTGTTTTAAAATCAAAACGGGCGCTTCTCTTGAAATTCTGTGGCTATTGCCGTAAATCATTTCATCAAGAGCAAAATCCCCTATTACGAGTACGCTTACTTTGTTTAAATTTTGTATAATGTTTTTAAGTTTTTCTTTATTAATCACAGACATAATCAAGCCTTTTTTTTAATATCCGATAAGTATATTATTACAAATATGTTTAATTTAGAATAAAAATACATCAAACTTAATGGTGAGATAATTTGGTAAAAAATCAGGAAAATTTAAATATTACGGATAGCGAAACGCATAGAGCAAAGAAATTTGTGTTTCAAGTTTATTCTGACAACATTGATTTTGTTGAATCTTTGTCATATCAGGAAAAAAACGACCTCGTTAATCAGTTATTAAATGATTATCAAGTTTCGAGTGTTATTAATCATAAATTTAATAAAAGTGTAAATCTTGCAAAAAAATCGGTTATTATATTCCTTGCAGTAGTTTTGGGAATTCCGCTTATATTATATTTAGCAAGCATTTCTCTACATTTTACAAAATCAAGTTATTCTGAAATGCAGACAAATTTTGAAAAATTATTTTAGTTTTTATTTAACCCTTGAAAAAACTTCTACATCAAGATTTTGCATTGTGTTGGATTGAAAATAAGCGGCGCTTGCGACCATTGAAGCATTATCAGTGCAAAATTTAAACTCGGGTGCGTGTACTTCAAATCCGTTATCCTTCTGAGAAAAGAATTTCCGCCTGATTTCGGAATTTGCGGCAACTCCGCCTGCGAGGGCTATTTTTTTAATTTCATTATTTTGTGCAGCAGTCAGAGTTTTTTTGAGTAAAATTTCCGAGACTGTTTCCTGAAAACTTGCCGCGATGTCAGCCTTAGGTAAATCCTCTTGTGAAAACCCTTGGCATACTCTTAATACTGCTGTTTTAAGTCCGCTGAAGCTGAAGTCATATTCAGAAACTTTAGCTTTTGTAAATTGAAATCTTTTTTTATCGCCCTCATGAGCAAGTTTATCGAGGTAAGGTCCGCCCGGATAAGGAAGTCCAAGAAGTCGTGCTACTTTATCATAAGCTTCTCCGACGGCATCATCAAGGGTTTCTCCAAGAATTGTCTGTTCTGCGTAGGATACAACTTTGATTAATTGAGTATGTCCACCGCTGACAAGCATACAAATAAAAGGCGGTTCAAAGTCGCTTTCCAGATAATTCGCGCATACATGTGCATTAAGGTGGTTTATCCCTATAAATGGTTTGTCATGGACAATACTTAAGGTCTTTGCTGCGTTTAATCCCACCAGTAAAGCCCCGACAAGTCCGGGTCCTACTGTCGCTGCAAAAGCAGTTACATCTTTTTTGATATCGATCCCTGCTTTTTCTGTGGCTTCTTCTATTACAGGAACTATGCTTTCAAGGTGCATTCTTGCTGCCACTTCCGGCACTACTCCCCCGTATTTTTTGTGGGTGTCAATCTGCGACGCCACCACATTTGAGAGAATTTCCCTGCCGTTGCGGACAACCGCTGCTGTTGTTTCATCACAGCTTGTTTCCACAGCAAAAATTATCTGATCTTCCTTAGAATCAGTACCGATTTCTATTATTTTGTTTGTGAGAGGGGTTTGGTATTTCATTGGGTGCTTTCTTGAGTATACAAATAAATAATTGTTGTTAGATTATTCTATTAAATTATATTTTTCTTCAATTAATTTTTTTTTCTTTTTCAATCTTTTCGACATAATAAAAATTAATTAAATTTTAAAGGATAAGTAGACCAATTTCCTACCGTTCTTATTAAATCTAATAAATCTCTTGTATGTTTTGGTAATTCCATTAAATCAATTACAAATTGAATCTCGTGAGGGTTATTTTCTCTTAACAAGCTTTGTAAACACCGTCTACTAAGCATAGCAGATGCATTAGGGCTATCATTTAATACAAGACAAGCTTCTTTATAGTCTTTTACAATATTTTCAGGCACATTATCAGGACAATGTTTTTCAAATTTCGGGTAAATCATAGAGGCGCGTGTTCTAATCAACCAGTACTTTTCTTTTATCTCGTTTTCATCAATTTCAGTATATCATTATATGGTTATAAAACAATTTATCATAGATTACAACTTAACATTACTCAAAAAAAAGTCCTCCATTAAGGAGGATAAAACATACACAACACACATACCTACAATAAAAAATAAACTTTTTACTTATCCCAGAAGCCTTTAAGAGCTACCCTTGGTTTCGGGATATTCATTGTCTTTTTCAAGTCTGAATGAACTTTACAAGACATTGCCATCATATTTATATTTTTCCACATATCGTCAGGACTAATTTTTACTTCGTCAAACTTGTTAGTTTGAGTAGTTGCATATTGTTGCACTAAAGCCCTGTCGATAGGATCTCTTGCACCTATCGCCATTTTTAATTTCCTTTATTCATTGGGAGTTGCGCTTCTTTATATATATATAAAAACTTATTCGGGTGTATATATTCAATATATACGAGAAACGTTACAATACTTAATGTTATTTTTTATATGGTTGTTTTGTACCCAAAATAACGATTGTTAAATAAGTATTAATTATTAAGGTTCTCTCTTACAACAAGTATAAAATAATAATGTAATTAAATAAATATAATTTAGAGGAGAAAAGACTATGTATAACAATAATATTAAAAATTCAGAAATGAAAAATGAAATAAAAAAAGAACTTGAGTATGAAAAAAGACTCTGCAATATTTATGGATTGTGCGTAAATGATATATCAGGCGGCAAATCACATGAGGTTTCTCATTTCGGTTTAAAAAGACTTAATGTGCACTGCATATAGAATTTATAAAAATGATCATAAATTAAACTCTGGAAGCGTCGCAATTGACGCTTCTTCTTGTGTGTGGTTTAGTTTTATAAGAGAAATTTAATTAAATTAAGCAGATAATTATGACCGGCGAAGACTTCATAAAAAGCTATGATGTAGACCCTAATGATGCCACTCCGATGGTAAAACAATATCTTGATATAAAAAAAGATAATCAAGGTGTGATTTTGTTTTACAGGATGGGTGATTTTTATGAAATGTTTTTTGAAGACGCTGTTATCGCCTCAAAAGATCTCGAACTTACTTTAACAGGAAGAGAAGGCGGAAAGCTCGGCAGGATACCAATGGCAGGAGTTCCTCAAAAAGCGGCGGATAATTATATTGCAAGGCTTCTTGAAAAAGGACACAAGGTTGCAATATGTGATCAAATGGAAGATGCTTCTCAGGCAAAAGGTCTTGTCGAGAGAAAAGTAGTAAGAACTATAACAGCCGGAACAATTATAGAAACAAATCTCCTTGATGCTACCAAAAACAACTATCTGGCTTCGGTAGTTAAACCTCAAAAAGATAATTTATTTGGTTTAGCATTTATTGATATTACAACTGGTGAATTTAAAATATCAAAGCTAAATTATAATCAACTTTTAGCAGAATTAAACAGAATTTCTCCCTCGGAGATAATAGGAATAGCAGGAAAAAGACAGTTAAAACCTTTTCAGGTTGTTCCTGAAGAAACATTGGATCTGCCTGATGAAATTACAAAAAATTATAACTGCACCATAAGACCTGCGCAGGCTTTTTCTGCTGAAAATGCGCTTGAAAAAATCAAACATGCTTTTAATCTTAATTCACTTGAAGGATTTGGTTTCTCTGAATACGCGCAGGGTTTAATCGCTGCAGGCGCAATTATTGATTATCTTCAGGAAACTCAAAAAACTGATTTACCAAAGTTTGACGTTATTACACCGTATAATATGGACGAATTTGTATCTATAGATGCAACCACAGCTCGAAACCTTGAGCTTGTTCAGACAGTTCGGGATAATAACTATAAAGGCAGTCTGTTCTGGGCTGTGAACAGAACAAAAACCAACATGGGTGCAAGGCTTCTCAGAAAGTGGATTCAGCAGCCTTTGCAAAATATTTTAGATATAAAGAAAAGACAGGATGCCGTAGAAGAATTTATTGAAAGTTCTAAAATCAGGTTAGATTTGGCTTTTCTTCTTGATAAAGTTTATGACATAGAACGACTTGCTACTAAAATTAGTAATAATTCCGTAAACGGGCGTGATTTTGTGGCATTGAGAGATTCATTAAAGTTATTGCCTGAATTTGGCAAACTTTTATTTAATATGAAATCTTCTCTTTTAAACCAGTTTTCAGATATTAACCCGAGTATAGCTGATTTTGCCGATATTATTGAAAAAACAGTAGAAGAAAACTCACCTATTGGGCTTAAAGAAGGTAATCTTATCAAAAATGGCGTGAATAAAGAGCTTGATTATTTAAAATCACTTCTTGGTGACGGAAAAGAATGGCTAGCGGATTTTGAAAATCGAGAGAAAGAAAGAACCGGCATTAAATCCCTGAAAGTCGGATATAGCAAAAACTTCGGGTTTTTTATCGAAGTTACTCATTCAAATACAAGCCTTGTTCCTGAAGATTATATTAGAAAACAAACGCTTACAAACGCTGAAAGGTATATTACTCCTGAACTTAAAAAGCATGAGAATGAAATTTTAAGCGCGGAATCTAAGTCTATTGATATG
>MFRJ01000057.1:64-6350 GCA_001784535.1 Candidatus Melainabacteria bacterium GWA2_34_9 | reverse complement strand
ATTAAGCCGAAAATTAACGAATCTTCCGACATTATGATAAAAGACGGAAGACATCCTGTTATTGAACAGCTTCTGTCGTTGGGAAGTTATGTTCCGAATGATTTGTGTATTACAGGAAATCTTGATTTGGCTTCATGTAGGGAAGATGATCCGCCTATGCTGATGATTCTTACAGGTCCTAATATGGCAGGAAAATCAACATTTATGAGGCAAAATGCACTTATATTAATTCTTGCGCAAATTGGAAGCTATGTCCCTGCTGTTCACGCTGAAATAGGAATTGTGGATAAAATATTTACGCGTGTAGGAGCTGTAGATGACCTTTCAACAGGACAATCTACTTTTATGGTAGAGATGAACGAAACATCATATATATTAAATTCAGCAACAGAAAGAAGTTTTATTCTCCTCGATGAAATTGGCAGGGGAACGGGAACTTATGACGGCGTTGCAATAGCGTGGAGCGTTGCTGAATATATTTCTCAAAATATTAAAGCAAGGACAATCTTTGCTACGCATTATCATGAATTAAATATAATGTGCGAAAAATATCCTGAAATCAAAAATTACAGGATTACAATTTCAGAAAATGACGGAGAAATAGAATTTATAAGACGTGTTGTTCAGGGCGGAGCGAGCAAAAGTTACGGAATTCATGTGGCAAAGATGGCAGGGCTTCCGAATTCTGTAGTTAACAGGGCTCAATATCTTATGAACAGGATGCAAAAAGATTATTCTGCAAAAATTTCCGCCAAGAAAAAAAGTTCTGATGAACCTGATGTTGATACACCCCAGTTATCGTTGTTTGTGGAGTAAAAAATTGTACATATTTTATAATATAGCTGTGATATTTCTTTCAATCCTTTTCAGCCCGGTGATTTTTATTGCATTTTTGATTAAACCTAAATTCAGGGCAGGTTTTTGGGAGAAAATAGGCTTTAGATTCTCACGTCGGAGCACTGATCCTCTTCGTAATGACAGTGAACAAAAACAGTCTATATGGTTTCATGCAGTGTCTGTCGGCGAAGTTAATGCAATTGAAGCACTTGTAAAAAAAGCCAAAACTGAATTTCCTGAATATAATATTGCTGTAACGACCGTAACAAAAACAGGACAGCAAGTTGCGTATAATAAATTTAAAAATATTGCGGACATAATTACGTATTTTCCTTATGATAATAAATTTTCGGTGGATGCTGCAATTAACGCTTTAAATCCTAAAATCGTTGTTATAGCAGAAACTGAAATCTGGCCTGCTTTTTGTCATGAGATAAACAAAAAAAATATTCCGCTTATTTTAGTAAATGGAAGGATTTCGCCTAATTCTTATAAAGGCTACAAAAAATTCAGATTTTTCTTTGAGAAAGTTTTAAGAAATTTCTCTTTAATACTTATGCAGACTGACGATGATAAAAACAGAATCGTTGATATAGGTGCTTTTTCTGAAAAAGTTGAAGTTATGGGTAACTTAAAGTTCGATATTACACATATTATGGACAATCATGAAATTAAAGAACTTAAGCACTCCTTAAAATCCGGCGATTATAAAGTTTTAATTGCAGGAAGTACACATAAAGGTGAAGACGAATTAATTATTAATACTTATAAACGGCTTAAAATTGAAATTAACGATCTTAAATTAATAATTGCACCCAGACATCCTGAAAGAAATGATCAGGTGCTTAAATTGATTTGTGCAACGGGATTTAAAATCGGCTTGAGAAGCAAGAACAGTCATTTTAAAAATACAGATATAATTTTGCTTGATACTATGGGAGAGTTGAGCAAATTGTATTCTGTGGCTAAAGTTGCATTTATAGGCGGAAGTTTTTCCGGTACAGGCGGTCATAATCCTCTTGAAGCTGCTATTTATGGAGTTCCTGTTGTTTCAGGTGCTGATGTATTTAATTTCAAGGATATTTATAAATTTATGACCGCAAATCAAGCTGCTTTTATTGTTAATGATGAAGATCAGCTTTCGATAAAAATAAGAGAACTTATTAAAAATAAAGAAAAACATTCAGATGCAAGTGCTGCCTGTTTAAATATTTTTGAGGAAAACAAGGGTGCGCTTGATTTTGCTATAAAAAAGATTAAAAATTATTTATAGTAAACAAAAGAGCTGACCTTTCAGTCAGCTCTTTTGCTGCAATTTAGCTGCAAATTTTATAGATATTTAATTTTATCTATTTACATGTACCACATTGTGTAGCTGGAGCACATGGAACTGCACATGGAGCAGCAGCACCTGTTGTGTTGCAAGCGCCGAATGCTACAGATAGTCTTTCTCCTGGGTTAACTTGAGCAATTCTTGCTCCATCAGGAGATACTACATAAGCAATTTCATCGCCAGATTCTTTAAGAACGCCTGCTACGCCGGTAAATGCATTTACGCCTTCATCATATACTCCGACGGCAACTTCTCTAAGTGCGCTAACGTAGCTTCTGCCGGCTGCTCTGAATGGTGAAGCGCCGCATCTGTACCAGTTAAATAAATCACTATTGCCGTTAGCTATGTTGTTGAGGAAGCCTTCTGTCGTATTTCCAGCGATTGTTGCTGCGCCGCCAACTGTTCTGCCAGCGATACCAGCAACTTTGCCGGTCCATGAGAATGGCCATGCAACAACTCTTGATATAATGTTAGGATTTTTCTCTTTAATAACTGTAGCTGAAAGAATGTCTTTAGGTAAATCAGCTATACATTTGCCAGATTTAATACTGTTAAATCCTAGTCTGATTCCGCCATTGTCACCCATTCCAGGTCTGATAACTTCAACAACTCTGCCGCGAACTTCTGAACCAGATGGGAAGCATTGTCCGTTGATAGTCAAAGGTTCTATTGTTTTAGCTACAAATACATCGCCGATTAAACTTGTTCTCGCGGTAACGATGTCTTGCATTTGAACTTTAAGTGTAGGAATTGTTCCACTTAAAATTTGAGGCTGATATGTAGCTGCTGCACCTGTTGGAGCAATTGTAGCTTGTTCAAGACATAATTTTTCTCTTAATGATTTAATCATTGTAGCAATTTCTGTTCTGCCTGTTGGGTTGTTAGGATTAATAGTTGAACAATTAGGTAATCCTTTTGTAACGCCCATATTAAGAGCTTTAGCTACAGAAGCTTTTGCCCATTCAGGAACTGAACCTGCATCAGGATATGCTGATAATACGCTTTGTATATCACATGGAGCGACATTTGCAGGAATTAATTTTGCTAATGCGCTTAATGTTTCAGCGTTTGTAGCTGCTTCTTCAGGTCTGAAACGGTTGCAAGAGTTTCCTGTCATTATGCCTCTGTTATAAACTTTGTCTATAACTGCATTAGCCCAGTGACATGTTGAAACATCGTTAAAGATTTGTTCTGAAAATGCCGGAACGCCTTTAAGGTCAAATCCTGCTACTATAGCAGCTGCAAGTTCTGATCTTTTAAGAGGTTGGCATGGTTTGTAGTAACGGTCAGGATAACCTGCTAAAACACCTTGACATGTTTCTGCATTAATATCGCATCCGTCAATAGTATTGCTGCTTACGTCAGGATATTGATCTCCTACAGCGCATGGAGCAGCCGCGCCACATGGAACAGCAACATACTCTGTTCTTTGGAATTGTAAACCGCTTGATGTTTGAATAGGTATAGGACAGCCGCCTAATTGAGCTGCTGCACCTATAGGTGCGCCTGCTAAGCCAAGAGGGGCTGCCGCGCCATTAAAATAGCCAAATGCACTACCTAACGAACTAAATGGGGCTGCTGCGCCACAAGGACCACATGCTGGTGCTATTACAGGAGCACATCCGCCTATAGGAAGAGCTGCGCCTGTTGACATATTATTAAAATAATTTGACTGTAAAATACTTGTTGCATTAGGAATTTTACATCTTGAAATGTCTGTTCCCTGCATAATTTGATTTGGACATACAGCGCCAAAAGGTGCTGCTGCGCCTGTTACGTTTTTAGGATAAAGAGTAAGAGCGCTGCCTAATTCAGGAGCTGCACTTAAACCGGATGGACAAGCATTACCAAGAGCAATAGCTTCTTGACTTCCGCCAATTTGAACAAGTCCATTTCCTTTAGGTATAACAACTGATGAATGCCCTATGCTTGGGAATGCAAAAGCTTGTCTTTCTAAAGTCTTAGCATTTGGAGCACAGTTTGGTAATGTTGCACTGACCGCAGCGTCACATGGATTCATAGGAGCTGCATAAGGAACTGCACATGTACATGGATTTACATGACATGTTGGACACATTGATATTTTTTGAGCACATGTACATGGATTCATGTGGCAAGTTGGGCACATTGTTACTTGCATAGGAGCTGGACACGGAACGCCAGCTGGACAGCTTGCAGCATTTGCAATACCGTTTACTGTTAAAATGCCTATTGAAAGTGCTGCCGCAAGTGAAAGTTTTTTTAAATTCATTTCTTTCCTCCTTAACAAATTTAATAAAGATAATGAGTTTTCCTACCCGAGAACTTCGGGGGATTACTAATGTTTGATTTACTTACATTTAATGCATTCATAATGCATCTATATAAAGTCTGAAATTTATATCTCTATAAATACCTCCTTGTTTTCTCTTACTTATACTTATTAATTACATGGATTGCATGGTGCAGGACATGGGTTGTAAGGGGTTTGGCAAGGCGCAACCGGTTGCACAATAACCGGACTTGCTGCTCCTGTTGGACATGGATTACATGGATTCACAGGCTGACAAGGTGCCGGACATGGATTTACAGGAACACATGGTTGAACGCATGGTTCACATGGAGCCGGACATGGGGTAGGACATGCTGCACCGGTTCTGGCAGGCATTGGTTTACAAGTAACTTTTTTAGGAACATGCTTTTTAACAGTTTTCTTGTGAATTGGGGCAGCATAGCCTGTTGGTCCCATATCACATAACAAATCTGAACCTTTTGTTGTTTGAGCTGCATTACTAACACCGTTGAGCATTAAAATACTTATTGATAGTATTGCTGCTAATGAAAATTTTTTGTAATTCATAATTTTTATCTCCTTAACATTAATTTATTGCTGCTACTGTGTAGCAATATTTGTTGCACCGATACCTATAAATTTTCTTTTTATTACACTTTTCATAGCTTTATCTGCTTTTGTTACCAAAAGTATGCTTTTAGTCGGACTTTCATCAAAGAAAATCGCTTCATATTTAGGAATAGTTATCCCTATTACAGCGCCAATGAGACTTCCTGTCATTGCTCCTATTGCGATTCCTGTAGATGCGCCTATTACAGGTCCAGCAATGGCTATGCCTACAGCCGGAATAATAATTATTCCGACAAAAGATAAACTTCCTAAAAATGCACCGATTATAGTTCCCGTGGTTAAACCTCTAACAGCTATTTCAGGGACTTTATTTGTAGTTTTGACTTTAAAATCTTTATCAGGGCTTTTATCAGAAATTAAGATGTTTATATCTTCTTTTGCAACCCCTTTTTCATCAAGCCATTCTATAGCAATTGATAAATCTTTTTCTGATTTGAATGTCCCAGATACGATTGTTTTTAAGTTATTGTTCATTCCCCGTCCTCATGGTTATATTTAATTTCCTTTTCTTCCTTCTTTTGATTCGATTTAACTCCTGAATAAACCGAAAATTAATTCAAATTAGATATATCTGAGTTACTGTACAAATTATTAATTTTAAATAGATTTCATTCATTACCATGATTACTAGTTTTTTTTACTAATATAAAAATTGTTCTTGCTGTAAAAAAGTATTAATTTGTAGATTATCTGATAGCCTGAATTGCTATATAAAAATTTACAAATTATACATTTTGCGAAACCTGATATAAAATAATATGAGTAAACCTAAAAAATGGTATAAGTAACATGACAGACAAAATCAGCAAAAAAGTTATAGATATTTTTGCAAAAAATAAAAAAAGCACACCTGTTAGCCTTGATGAAAACATTAACAAGTGCGAAGACGGATTTTTTTATGTTTGTATGAAGTCTGATTTAAACGGTAAGCATTTTGATGAAGAAAATCTTATTAAAAAAGCTAATGATTGCTACTACATTGTAAAAGTCATGATGAAACAAGGATTGCATCCTTTTATATATAATTACAAAATTCCAGGAGAAAATATACTTGAGTTTATCGAACTTTATATAAAAGGTGATAAAGAAGGATTAATCATTGAAATAGATAAATTTTATCCTGAAGATTGGGCATAAAAAAGAGGCTAACAGCCTCTTTTTTATTAACTTTAAGCTTCTACATTTAATTTTTTAGTTTGTTCTACATTTTCAGC
>MFRJ01000056.1:1289-6369 GCA_001784535.1 Candidatus Melainabacteria bacterium GWA2_34_9 | reverse complement strand
ACCCTGAAACAATTAATAAAGTCGCGATACAAATAAAAAAACTTAAAGAATTAGGAGTAGAAATAGCAATTGTAGTAGGCGGAGGAAATATTTTCAGAGGAGTACAAAACAGCACAAAGCTTGGAATGGATCAGGCTTCTGCTGATTACGTCGGAATGCTTGCTACAACGATGAACGCTCTTATTTTGCAGGGTGTATTTAAAAAAATGGATGTGCCAACAAGAGTTTTAAATGCTATTGCAATGAATCAAATAGCAGAACCATACATAAGACTTAGAGCCATAAGGCACCTTGAGAAAGGGCGAGTAGTGATTTTTGCAGGTGGAACAGGAAATCCATTCTTTACGACAGATTCCGCAGCCGCTTTAAGAGCTTCCGAGATTGATGCCGATGCAATGCTTATGGCTAAAAACAAAGTCAATGGCGTATACAGCAAAGATCCAAGAAAACACAACGATGCAGTAAAATTTGATTATATTTCTTATGATGATATGATTGTTAAGGATTTAAAAGTAATAGATACTGCTGCGATTGCTTTATGCAAAAACAGCAATATACCTATAATTGTTTTTGATTTTGCAAATACTGAAAGTATGGAAAAAATCGTAAAAGGTGAAAAAGAAGGAACATTAGTAGGAGGATTAAGTAATCATGCCTGTTAATCAATTATTCGAACAGGGCGAAGAAAAGATGAGCAAAACTATCGCCGGAACAAAAAAAGAATTTTCAAGTATAAGAACCGGCAGAGCAAATCCGTTAGTTCTTGATAAAATCAGTGTTGAATATTACGGAACACCAACACCGTTAAGACAAATAGCGACTGTAAATGTGCATGATGGTCAAACACTTGTAATTACACCATACGACAAAACCGTTATAAATCTGCTCGAAAAAGCTATTTTAAAATCTGATTTGGGCGTAACACCTAATAGTGACGGCATTTGTATAAGACTAACTTTTCCTCAGCCTACAGAAGAAAGAAGAAAAGAACTTGTTAAAACAGTCAAAAAGCTTGGCGAAGAAGGAAAAGTTGCCATAAGAAACATAAGAAGAGATTTGACTGATACGCTTAAAAAATTAGAAAAATCTGAAAATATTCCTGAAGACGAAGTAAAAAAAGCTCAGGATAAAATTCAAAAAATAACTGACAAATATACCAAAGAAATGGATGATGTAGTTATTGAAAAAGAAAAAGAAGTATTATCAATTTAAAAGTATTATTAATAATTAAAGAAATATAGGTGTCCGGGTGGGATTAATTAAATTTTTTAGTAAAACAAGGGTATATGTTGCGACAATTTTCCTGTTAATTTGCCTTGTCTCATTGATATATGGCGGTTTCCCTCTGGCTATATTTCTTTCGGTGCTGATATATTTTGGTCAGGCTGAACTTGTTAATATGACAAAAGCAAAGGGAATGAACCCTCCTTTAGGACTGATTCTTTTTGTTGATGCCATTTTGATACTTTGTGCGACTTTAAAACAATATAACTATATTGTTCCTGTGTTAGCAATCGCTACTATAATTATATTCCTTGTAATCCTCTTTAGAGGAGCAAAAGCTACAATAAATGATATCGGCGCCACGTTTCTTGCTATTTTATACGGCGGTTTTTTACCGATGCATATTATCTTTTTAAGAGATATAAAAGGTCCTGATATTTTGCTATACGGCAAACATATTGACCTTGGTATCGGGTATATTGTTTTAATGTTTGTTGTAATTTCTGTATGTGATATTGCAGCATTTTATGTAGGAACCAAGCTCGGAAAAACACCTCTCTGGCCTGAAGTCAGCCCGAAAAAAACTGTTGAAGGTGCTGTTGGCGGAACAGTTGCAAGTATTTTAGGCGCTGTTCTAGTCGGACATTTTATTGATTTATCTTTTATTCATTCGATAATTTCAGGATTTGTACTTTCATTGGCAGCGCAATTTGGCGATCTCGCAGAATCAATGATAAAAAGAGATGCGGGATTTAAAGATTCCGGTGATTTATTGCCAGGACATGGTGGAATGTTAGATAGAGCAGACAGTTATGTTTTTACAGGCGCAATAGCATACTATTATTTCAGTATATTTGTTAATAATGGCGCTTTGCTGTCAATGTTTCCTTTCTAAAGATTAATTCTTATGTTAAATGATAATAGAAAAATCGAACTTGACGAACTGCTGAAAAACTTAAATTTAAGCATAGATGATTATTCTTTGCTTGATGTTGCGTTGACTCACAGCTCTTATAATTTTGAAAATAAACTTGAGGACATAGAAGACAACGAAAGACTCGAGTTTCTCGGCGATGCGGTGCTTAAGCTTCTCGCAAGCAGGTATTTGTATAACAGATTTCCTGAATATCCCGAAGGCGACCTCACTAAAATACGAGCAATTCTCGTAAGTGACAGTACTCTTGCGCGAATTGCGGCTAAAATAAACTTGGATAAATACCTAAAAATAGGTTATCACGAAGCAAAGCTAGGTGGCAGGACAAGGTCTTCAACTCTTGCATGTGCTTTTGAGGCTTTATTGGGGGCTTTTTATCTTAACGGAAAAGTTAAAGAGCTTTTTGATTTTCTGGTTGAACTGCTGAAGGATGAAGTCACAGAGATTGACCAATCGGCTTCTAAATATAATTACAAGGCAATGCTTCAGGAATATGCGCAGGCTAACGGCATGGAAATTCCCGAATATGTTGTTGTTAATGAAAAAGGACCTGCACATAATAAAGTTTTTGCTATTGAAGTTTGGGTAAATGGTGAAAAACTTGGTTTTGGTGAAGGCAATTCAAAAAAAGAAGCTCATCAAATAGCTGCAAGAATGGCTGCGGTTGCTTTGGGTTTACTGGAAGGGCATGAGAAATAAAGATATGGGAATAATGAAAAATATAATAGTTGCACCATCTATTTTGTCTGCTGACTTTGCAAACCTTGAAAGAGACATTAAAAAAATCGAACATGCCGGAGCCGATTGGGTTCATGTTGATGTAATGGACGGAAGATTTGTCCCGAACATCACAATAGGTGCGCCTGTCGTGAAATCAATCAGAAAAATCACAAAAATGCCTTTTGATGTCCATTTGATGATTATTGAGCCGATAAAATACGTTGAAGATTTTGCTAAAGCAGGTTCTGACTTTATAACAATCCACGCGGAAGCCTGTGAAAACAATCTGGAAGAAACCATAGACTTGATAAAAAGTTTCAGGATTAAAGCAGGTGTTTCTATAAAGCCCAAAACATCTGTTGACGTAATAAAAAAAATACTTCACAAGATTGATCTGGTTTTAATTATGACGGTAGAACCGGGTTTTGGCGGTCAGAGTTTTATTATGGATTGTCTGCCCAAGATTTCTGAAGTCAAAAAGCTTATAGAAAAAGAGAATTTAGGACATATTTATATTGAAGTTGACGGCGGAATCAATGCCGAGACCGCAAAGCTTGCTACTTCCGCAGGAGCAAACGCGCTTGTCGCAGGGAATTATGTTTACAACGCGAAAGATATGCCCAAGGCTATCGAGGCTTTGAGATGAATTTTTATTTATTTAATTTTGTTGGCAATTCCACATCAAGCTGGATAAATACTGGCATATCTTTTTTGTCGTTATGCTTAACAGGCATAATTGCTTGGTTTGTCTATAACTATACACATAAAAGATGGATTAATGATGTTTATGCAAAGCAAGAAGCTGAATACTGGCTTAAATACAGAGCCAATATTTATTCAGAAACTTCTTTCTTTTTAAAAGTCATAAAAAATACTATTCCTCATTACGTATTTCTATTTACAAGCTCACCAGTAGAAACATTTAAAGAAAGAAAACAATTACTTTATGAGCTTACTAAACTGCATAAATTCATGAAACCTTATATAATGTCATCAAAAATTATTAATTTCGATGAAATAGATAAATTATTAACAAACCTTACTGGATTTTACGAAGTTTTAGTGGAAACTACATCAGAAGAAGATTGTCAACAAGAAACATTTGGACAAATCAAGTATTATAGTTATAAGAATGTTGATAATTTAAAATACGAACTTTCTTCAATAGCTCATCGAACTCTGAATTTTAAAAAAGAAGACCTTAAAGATAAAGACTATACCTTAATAAATGAACTTTTTGAAACAAAAATAAATCAAATTAACGAAGCTCTTGAAACAAAAGTAATTCAACATAAACATTAGACAGATTTTTCATTTTGCTCAGAATGACAATTTTATAATTCATCAAGATTTATCAAGAAACATCTTGAAAGAATGCTACAACAGCTTTATAATTAAAATATATAGTAAAAAACAAGGTGAATTTTATGGCTGAACCATTGAAAAAATTCTCAACGCAGGCAAATCCTGAATTATTAAATGAGCTTAAAGAAATTGCCCAAAAAGAAGGAAAGCAATTTCAATTGCTCGTAAATGAAGCTTTTCAGGACTTAATAGATAAAAAGAAAAATTTAAAGCCGAGAAAGCACGTAATGACGGCTTTTGAAAAAAGCCTCGAAGAATTTGATTTCTTATATGAAAATTTGGCAAAATGATCGAATATATTACATTTATTGAAGTTTTAACCATTCATAAAATTCTTATTGATAAATATGGCGGTTCGCATGGCTTACGTGATGCGGGCGCACTTGAGGCAGCCTTGTTTAGACCACAAACAGGTTATTATACAGGAAGCCGCTGCTTTATGGGAAAGTTTATCTCAAAACCACCCGTTTATTGACGGGAATAAAAGAGTCGCATTTGCTGTAACATATACATTTTTGGCAATTAATGGCATAAAAATTAAGTCAAATTCTGAAGATATTCTCGTGTTTATTGATAATTTGTACCTAAATCAAAAATTTGAGTACAAAGAACTTGAGCAATGGCTTAGAATTACAACGATTTAAAACTTTTTAAGGACGCCAGATTCGGCTTCTATGGCGCGGCGACCTATTTCATTAAACATTACAGAATACATAGGAATATCACCGACGTTCACAATCTGCTCAATCTCGCCAATTCCAAATTTAGGATGCAAAACACGCGTCTTAACTTCAAAAAGTTCTACAGGTTTTTTCTTCACAGGCTTTTCTGCTTTTA
>MFRJ01000056.1:0-1108 GCA_001784535.1 Candidatus Melainabacteria bacterium GWA2_34_9 | reverse complement strand
TTCATAGATAGAAGCTCTTTTTTCAACGGGTTTATAGCCTGCCATCTTCATAAGATGCGGAGGAACTTCATTCAAAAATCTACTCGGCGTAAAATATCTGTAATCACCATAAATCAGACGTCGCTTTGCATAAGTAAAATAAAGATGTTCTTCGGCTCTTGTGACGCCAACATACATAAGGCGCCTTTCTTCTTCCATCTCGGCATTGTTGTTCAATGAGCGGGAATGAGGAAACATTCCTTCTTCAAGCCCTGCCATAAATACAACAGGATACTCAAGACCTTTTGCAGCGTGGAGTGTCATCATTGTTACAGCGTCATTTGATTCTGACAATGAATCTATATCACTGATTAATGACATACGCGTCAAGAATTCGCCAAGCTCTGTATCAAGCCCCATATCTTCCTGCGCGCGGGCTACGCTTATAAATTCCTGAATGTTTTCAATTCTGCTGTCAGCTTCCTGTGTTACTTCCGCTCTCAATTCTTCAATATAACCGATATCATCAATCATAACAGACAAAAACTCACTCAAAACAGCTTCGTTGACTTTTTCTCTGGATTTATTGATGAGTTTTACAAACTCTTTCAACTTATTAGCGACTTTACCAGAAAATTCCGAGAACTCGTCTATTCTTTCCAGTATCGCAAATAAAGATGTATATTGCTTTTGGGCAACTTCTTCAATTTTTTTGACCGTAGTCGCGCCGATTGCTCTTTTCGGCACATTAATAATTCTTTTTAAACTCTGTGAATCGCTCGGATTATAAATAAGCTTTAAATAAGCAATAATGTCTTTAATTTCTTTTCTTTCATAGAATTTCTGTCCGCCTACCATTGCGTAAGGGACTTTTCTGGACATAAAAGCTTCTTCTAAAGCACGACTCTGCGCGTTTGTTCTGTACAAAACAACACATTCGCTTAGCGTGCGTTTTCCCGGTGCTGTATGTTCTCTGATTCTGTCCACGATAAAATGTGCTTCTTCTGACTCATCCTGTGTTTCGTTACAGATAATCGGTTCACCCTGACCTTTGTTGGAGAATAGATTTTTGGAAATCCTGTCGCGATTGTGTTTTATAATATGATTTGCGGCTTCCAGAATTGTACCT
>MFRJ01000055.1:17066-17511 GCA_001784535.1 Candidatus Melainabacteria bacterium GWA2_34_9 | reverse complement strand
CAATTATTTCATTCAAATAACTATTAACTTTTCCTTTTGGAATAATATAATCCATGCTTTTAGCAACATACAAAAGCGCTAATTTTTTTCCTTCAAAACTTTTTTCAAGACGTTGATAAACGCTGTCTGTAGTAATTATTGCCGAATATCTCAATTCAGCTCTTACAGCGTGCTGATTTACGTTTGTAACAATCAACGCTGTTATACATAAAGGCAATAGTACCCCTATAAAAAACACCATCATTAATTGTTGCGAAATTTTAAATCGTCTTATTTTCATGAATCTCTTTAACCCAAATTGGGTATAAATTTATATAATGCTACAAAAAATAATTCTAATTTTAACACATATTTATACTCATATTTCACAGCTCGAGTTAATTTAGTAATTGCATATAAAAACTTTTTCCAAAAACGAGCTTTATTTTAATGTTTTAAATATAAT
>MFRJ01000055.1:14014-17046 GCA_001784535.1 Candidatus Melainabacteria bacterium GWA2_34_9 | reverse complement strand
TGATTTTCAGAGATTATGTTAGAAGAAAACAAAGAAAAACTTGAAAAACTTTTAGAAGAATTTTTGATAGGTCGGGATTGCAATCCTGATGAAACTATCAAGAAAATTAACCATTTGAAAAATTTATCAAACAAAGAAGCGGTATCAATCTTGAATTTCTTTGCAGGTAAAGAAACAAACCCCAAAGTTCTTCTGCATATAGTTCAAATGATTGGAAAAATTAAAGATAAAAGCTCTGTAGAAATTTTAATAGAGATTTTGACAGATTATAAAAATCCTGAAGAGCAGGATAAATATTTAAAAATACGATGTACAACAGCTAATATCCTTGGTGACCTTAAAGATGACAGTGCTGTTGTTCCTCTTATGTATATAATGAACGATAAAAATGAATATTACAAGATAAGACTTTCCGCAGCAGAGGCACTTGGAAGAATAGGAAATGTTTATGCGGTCGCTCCGCTTATAAATATCGTAACGGATGAAGAAGAAAAATCAGTATATTTAAGAGAATCCGCCGCAAAAGCACTTGGCATGCTGGGCGATGAAAGAGCTGTTGATCCTTTAATCAGCATTATTGAAACCAAACAAGGAATTGTAGACAAATTTACTTTCTTGAAAGAAAAAACTGTTGAAGCTCTTGGTAAATTAGGATTCAATCAAAGCAAAAAGCTTAATGCGCTTAAAAAAACTCTTATGGACGAATCCCCACAGGTTAGAATAAGTGCCATGGAAGCTCTTTGCGAAATTGATGACGAAGTAGTAACGCCTTTAATTGAGTCAATGCTGCAAGATCAAGATGAAGATGTTGCAGTAAGCGCTGTTAACGCTCTTTATAACGTTGAAGGAAGAGATTTCGTTATAAATCTGCTGCAAAAGAAAGATCTTTCTGAATGTTGCAGAAGTGAAATTCACGAAATTCTTGAAGAAGATGATGACGAAGAAGAGGAAGAGGATGAATAAAAGCATTGTTTTGCTTTCCGGTGGGCTTGATTCGCTTATTAGTCTTGTTTATGCAAAAGATGAATACAATATTCAGCTTGCTTTAACTTTTGATTACGGACAAAGAGCAGTAAAAAAAGAAATTGATGCGGCAAAAACCATTGCTGAATATTTTAATATCGAGCATAAAGTTATAAAAACACCATGGTTACAGGAAATAACAGAAACTTCACTTGTCAATACAAGTCAGGATTTACCGTCGCTTGATTCTAACGAGTTAGATAATCCTGAATTAACATTAAATTCTGCAAAAAATGTCTGGGTTCCAAACAGAAACGGGGTATTTTTAAATATTGCCGCGTGTTTCGCTGACAGTTTTAGTTATTCTCATATAATTTTCGGGGCAAATAAGGAAGAAGGAACTACTTTTCCTGATAATACACAAGAGTTTATTGATAAAATCAACGAAGCTTTTGAATTTTCAACTCTTGCCAAGCCAAAAGTCTTTGCCCCTCTTATAAATTTAAATAAAACAGAAATTATAGAATTGGCTCTTGAAATTGAAGCTCCTTTAACTCTTGTGAGAAGCTGTTATACAGATGAAGAAAAACACTGCGGAAAGTGCGAATCCTGCCTCAGGTTTAAAAGAGCCTTGGAAGCAAATGGTAAAACATTTGCTGATATAGGTATTTAAATAAAATTAAACTGATAATCGTTCCTTTGCTCTATTAAGCAATTTTTCCATAGCATTTGGTCCGATATCCTCTACACCTATATATTTGCAGCGCCATTCCTCAGGAACAAGCGTTCTTAAAAAATTTCTAACCGAACCTTTGTCCTTTTCCGCGAAAGCTCTTAACGTTTCACCAAAACAATATTTATCAGGAGATAACAGGGTTACAATAATATCTTTTTCACCATTACACGCATTTTTGACAGATTTAGTAATAGCTTCTGAAGCCTCTGGACTCATTTTTGAATATTTAGTTAATGCTTCTAAATTTCTAAATTGTGCCATTCCAAAGCTGACTTTAGTTTTTCCGTAATTTGACTGAATACTGTTAATCATTCCTGCCTTCTTTATTATTAATTTATTCATTAACTTTTTAATATATATAATTTAATGAACGTGAAGATAAAAAATTGCTGTTTCATGCCAAAAGAATTTATAGGGAGCAGGAATTTCACGATATAACCGAAAAATTTAAAATCTATATTTCTTAACATAAAAAACAGAGTGCACTGCACTCTGTTTTTTATAGCTTTAGTTTTTTACTTAAAACTGGACATTTGGAGAGGCTTTTTTAGCTTCTTCAGCTTCAAAATACTCTCTTTTTTGAATTCCTAACATTCCTGCAATAATATTTGTCGGGAAAACTCTTATCTGGCTGTTTATAACTTTTACATTTTCGTTAAAATCTTTTCTTGCAACTGCAACCCTATTTTCTGTTCCTGCAAGCTCATCCTGAAGGTTAATAAAAACCTTGTCAGCTTTTAGCTGAGGATAATTTTCCGAGATTGCAAGCAATCTTGAGAGCGCGCCTGACATTTCGCCTTCTGCTTTGCTGATTTGTTTCATGTTTCCTGACTTAATCGCACCGGAAAGTTTTGATCTTGATTCAGCTACAGAAATAAAAATATCTTTTTCGTGTTTTGCATAGCCTTTAACTGTATTTACAAGATTAGGAATTAAATCTCCACGTCTTTGCAGCTGGTTTTCTACCTGACTCCAACTTGAATTAACTGATTCATCAAGTACTTGAAGCCTATTGTAAGTTCCTATAAAACTCGAAAAAAGCATTACCGTTAATAAACCAATTACACCTAATACAATAAAAATTGTTTTTTTCATTTTTTATTCTCCATTTTCTAAATTATTAATAAACTTATAAAGCAAATTTGTACTATTTATTGCCCTCTGTACAAGGCTTTCGATTTTTTGCGGAGAAACTTTTCTTTTATTTTCTTTTGCTGAAAGAATTTCAACAAATATTTCTCCATCAAAAAGGGTTTTTTCTTTCATTTTTTGTATAACTTCGCTATATTCATCAGGAGCAGTAATATCAAAAAGACTTAACGCTGATTTTAAT
>MFRJ01000055.1:12104-13924 GCA_001784535.1 Candidatus Melainabacteria bacterium GWA2_34_9 | reverse complement strand
TTAATTTCAGTGTATTCTATCGGATAAACATCTGCCGAGCTAAACCATTCGCTTTCACTCATAACAACAGGCAGCGGATTTTTTGTTTTTCTCCAATTTTTTATTGCAGTAATCGCATTTTTTAAATCGGAAGCCTCAAGTTTATTGAAAATTACTATAATATTTTGTTCCGATTTACTTTTTGGTTGTTCACTCTCTATATCTTCACCATAAAGTATTACCGAAACGAGGTTTTCGCCATAAATATCTTTTAAATCTTTAACTAAAGTTATATTGTGCATAATTTTATTTTCCTTAACTTACCAGCTTCCTGAAGAGCCGCCGCCACCAGAACATCCACCGCCAAAGCCGCCAAAACTTCCGGAACTTCCACCGAATCCTTCTCCATAATTAGTATAGCCACCCATAAAAAGTCCTCTGCGAGGTAAAACTATAAACAAAATTATAAATATTAAAAATATAAAAATATCCGGCGGTGATGATTTTCCTGAACCTGATTGAGGCACTGACATAGGGTAATCAGATGATAAATTTGATATAGAATTAAATGCTGCAGGCATTTCAACCTGATATGATTTTGCTACAACCGATGCAACAGCCATAGTTCCGTTAATAATACCTTTTTCCATATCACCCTGTTTGAAATACGGAATCATATAATCATCTCTGATTCTGCCTGCTTTTCCGTCGGGGATTATTCCTTCAAGACCATAACCGACTTCTATTCGCATTTTTTTATCGCCTGTAGCAACAAGAATTACAATGCCATTGTCTTTTCCTTTTTTCCCTACGCCCCATTTACGACCTATTTCCAGTGAAACATCTTCAATACTAGCGCCTTTCAAAGAGGAAATAGTTACAACGGCTATTTCTGCGCCTGTTTTTTTATCAAGTTCTTTAAGATACGATTCTAAATTACTTACATTTCCGGCAGAAATTACGCCTGCAAAATCATTCACATATCCCACAGCAGCAGGGATATTAAGCTCTGATTTAACTACGTTACTATTATTTTTTTGATTATTATTAATTAAGGAAATTACTACAATAGTTACAAACACTGCAATAATTACGCCAAAAGCATTTCCTTTTTTTCTTCCAAACATAATCCGACTTTTATTTAAAATAGTTCTATCAAGTAAATTATAGCAGAAATCCGTAATATTACAAAATATTAAATCAGGCTTTCAACACCAAAAACGCTTTTCACTAAAGAGTTTTTGGTAAAACAAAAAGTTTTTCTCAACTCCTACTGTCAACTTTTATTTTTACGGGACTTATATTACCAGAGGTATTTTTAGGTAATTACCAGAGGTCTTGTTATTAAATGATTATCGGCAATAGAATAAATTTTAATCCTTACAAAATTAATTACCTGTCATTTCAAGCTGAAAATTCTTCAAAATCTTTTGATAAAGTGCCTTTAAATAAAGAACCTGTTCCAAAAGATTTGCAAGACTTATTTTGTGCTATTCCCAAAACAGATATTCACCTGCATCTTAGCGGATCAGCGCCTTTGCCGATTTTAAAAGATATTATGAAAAAAGACGGTTTAAGTCCTAAAGAAATTAAAGAAAAAACAACTATTCCTGATGACTATAAAAATTTAGACGACTTTTTGAAAGTCTATTACAACATCGCCTGGTGTTTAAGAACGCCAAAAGAGTTCAAGAGAGCAAGTTATCAGCTTTGTAAGGATGCGGCAAAAGAAAATATAAAGTATCTAGAAATAAGAACCAGCGTACTTGATAAAAAAGGAACTCCTGATGAAATACTTCAGGCTGTCACAGATGGAATCAAGAAAGCAAAAAATGAGCTTG
>MFRJ01000055.1:7559-12095 GCA_001784535.1 Candidatus Melainabacteria bacterium GWA2_34_9 | reverse complement strand
GTCGGTTTTGATTTAGCCGGTTCAGAAAATCAATTTCCTTCTACAATTCATGAAAAAGCTATAAGATATGCAAAAGAAAACGGATTAAAAGTAACTATTCATGCCGGAGAAGAAACTGTTTCAGGACCGTTTAATGCTGTTGAATCTATGACAAATGCTCTTGATTCAGGGGCAGACAGGCTTGGACATGCTATTCACGTTTTAGAGAACCCTGTGCTTTTAAAAAGAGTTGTTGATGGTCAAATTCCTGTTGAATCAACTCCTATATGCCATTATGAATTAAATAATGTCTCAAACATGAAACATCATCCTATAAAAAGAAAACTTGATGCCGGTGTTATTGTTAGCGTAAGCACTGATAACAGAACTCTTTCCAAGACAAACTGTACAAGAGAATTTACCGAACTGTACAGAAATAACGTTATTACAGGATGGGATGACATTAAAAAACTTGTTATAAACGGCGCTAAATCTGCATTTTTACCTAAAGCGGAAAAACAACAATTAATTGATGAATATAATGCAGAATTAAAAACAATTGAAGAAACTCCAAAATATAAAGAAGCAATAGATAAACACTTAACACCTTTAAAAGAGTCAATATCTTTTGCGGGCAGACAAATCCGTTCATTCTTCAAACAAAATGCTGCTTAAATTTATAAAAAACTTTTTGTTATTTTTTTGTTGCGATAGAATGTTTTTATCAAGAGTATAAAAAGATAACAAAGATAAAAACATGAAATCAAAATTTTTAGAGCAAGAAATTTGTTATACAGGCAAAGAATTAGCCCCTCACTGGATATACAAAAATTTTAATATTCAGGGAGATGCTATTGTAAGTTTTATCGGGGAATGCGAAGTCAAACTTACCGAAATGGTTGATATTTCCGATGTTCTTTCAAACAGTCCAATTTACAGCAAAAAGATGGTTCATTTTATAGTAGAACATTTTAATATTCCACTTATAGAGGGAGTTTTAAGACAAAGACTGCTTGTAAATATTGCAGGGGAAGTAATTATGTCCAACTTGCAAAATCAGGATAAGATTGTGAGAAGCGGAGATGATTTGTTTTATAATAATGGAAAGCTGTCAGTTTCTATTGCGGGCAATTCCATTAATTCTGTTTTAATTCACCTCGGGATAAACATTGATTCCGCTGGTGCGCCTGTTCATGCTGCCGGACTTGAATCAGATATGAATATTAAAAATCATGAAGAAATTGCCAAACAAATTATGCTAAATTACTGTAAAGAGTATGATGAAATAATAAATGCTTCCTGCAAAGTTCGAGGAGTTTTTTAAAATATGAGCACCAAACAAATTGATAAAAGATCAAAAAACAAAGACAATCTGCAAAATAAAAACAATTTAAAACCTTTAATTTTTACATTTTTAGGCACTTTTATCGTTTTCTTTTTTGCTTTTACTGTATTATTACCAATTTTAACACCTCAGGTCGATATTCCTGCACTTACAGACGAACATTCAACGAGTTCTGTAGACAGCAATGACTTTAAAGGAAGGATTGATCCGCGGCTTAGTTCTATTGAAAATGAAGAAAATGCAGCACCTCCAAAACTAAAAATGGAAATTCCTGTGAAAGACCAGCAAACACCGGACGGACAAACAGCCGTTGATGGACAAAATACAGATGGATATTCTACAACTGATCCTCAAGAACCGCAGGATTCAATTCCAGGCGAAGAAAACAACCTTGATTACAACACCCCTGATAGTTATACACAACCACAAAAAACAACCAATAAAAATGTGAAGCCGATTACAGTAGCTAATATTCCCCCAAGACCTAAGACTTCTCAACAATATACAGGCGAAACATCAAAACCTATAACCATGTCTAAAGTTATATTAGGAAGTTATGGCACTCCTATGCAGGCGAGACTTGTTTCTGATACTTTAATTGAAATGGATTTAAATGTTGCGCCGTTTATTAAAGAGAAAAACGGCAGATATGTGCTTCAGGTAGGATCATTTTCAGATCCTGCCAAAGCAGACGGGCTTGTACAGGAGCTTCAAAACAAAGGATTTAATGCCAGAACTGTTAATGAGTAACTCCTGCATCAATTGTCTTAACTTTAAAACATTCCCAATCAGGCTTGGCATCAGATAAATCGATTTCATCTTCATAAATACCAAACACAGAAGGTCCGCTTCCTGACATCAAAGCATTTTTACAGCCTTTTTGAATTAAATAACCTTTAATTTCCTGAATTTCAGGATAATTCGGCAAAATAGATTCTTCCAAATGATTATTTAAAAGCAAGGCGATTTTATCTGAATTATTTTCACAAATAGCTGATTTTATTTCTTCAAGCCCTTTAATTTTAGTTTTTTGAGAGAGTTCATCATATTTTGTATAAGCTTCTTTAGCGGAAATAAAAAGATTTTTAGGTTTTATTATAACTATATTTAAATTTGGTGTGGAAATGCCGGACAAAATTTCACCTCTAGAAGTTGTAACTTGAGTTCCGCCTTCTAGACAGAAATTAATATCCGAACCCATTTGAGAAGCAAGGCTATGGATTTCTGAAGAAGTTAAAATATTATTAAAAAGCTGATTTAATCCCCATAAAGTGCCTGCTGCATTTGAACTTCCGCCAGCTAAACCTGCAGCTATAGGAATGTTTTTTTCTATATAAATTTTGATTTTAAAACCATTCAGATTAGCTTTTTGCAAAAACAATTCCGCTGCTTTATAAACCAGATTTGTTTTATCATAAGGAATTTGATCTGAATTTCCAGACAATTCGATTATGTTTTGAATAGGGTTTAAAATTTTATTTTCATCTGGTATAATGTAATTAGAAATCGTCGGTGACCCTGCCCTCGTGCTGGCAGGTAAAACATCGACGATTTTTGTATCATAATTTAAATTGTAAAATATATGCCCAAACGCATTTTGGGCTATATTAACAATAACTGTTTTATTTTTTCCGTTTAAATTAATTGTCGTTTTAATATACCTAAAGCCAATTATCCCATCATTTCTGTTTTTTATGGGTTGTTGCAGTTCACTAATCGCTCCTTTTTCAATTATTTCCTTTAATTTTGGCAGAAATTTTAATTTTGTTTCATCAGCACTTGAGTTTATAACTTTTTTAATTCCTTTATTGCTAAATTGAATTTCTCCAATTTCGGGATGTTCAATAGATTGTCCTTGAATATTTTTTTTATAATAATTAATTGCTGATTTTCTTAAAGATTTTAAATCATTGCAAAAATCGTCAAGTTCCTTACTTGCTAAATCAATAGCAACTTCTTCAACATCTATAGTCAAGTAATCATAAAGACTTACAGCCTGCATAATACTTTGAATTTCATGAAAACCGTCCTCTCTTTTTTTGAGAATTTCAAGAACAAGATTGATTTTTGCAGGGGTTTGAACTCGAATTTGCATAACTAACTCTTTATTAAACTGTTTATAATATCGGTTAAAACTTTATATTCCTGCATTGAAAGAGTTTCTCCGCGTCTGTCAGAGTTTATTTTGCTTTGTTCAAAAGCTTTTGAAAGAACTTCACCGGAAAAGCCTCCTTGTAAAAGCGCATTTTTCAAAGTTTTTCTTCTTGTCCCAAAAGCTGCCTTGATAATTCTTCTGAAAAGTTTTAGATTTTCAACCTCTACAAGAGGTTTTTGTCTTATTTTTAATTTTATAAGCGCAGAATCAACTTTTGGAGCAGGATAAAAACTTTTTGAGGGAACTTTGCATATAAATTCTGTTTCTGCCCGATAATTTGCAAGTATGGATAACAAGCCGTAATCTTTTGAAGGACTTTTTTCATCCGCTACAATTCTTTTTGCAACTTCATATTGAACCATTAAAATGATTTCTTTTATGTATTGACTGTTTTTATTGACAGGTTCATCAACTTCCCCAAGCAAATGCGCTATTATGGGGCTTGTTATGTAGTATGGAATATTGGCTATGATTTTGACAGGCTCCTGTACAAGTTCTGAAATATCTGTCTTCAATATGTCCTGATGAATTATTTCTATATTTTCATAAGGAAGCTCTTGTAAAACTTCAATTGCATTTTCATCTAATTCAATTGCTATAACCTTTTTAGCAATTCCAGCAAGTTTTTCTGTCACAAAACCTGCACCTGCTCCAATTTCTATAACGATATCATCAGTATTTAAAGCAGCTTCAGAAATTATTTTATTGATAATACTTTCATCAACAAGAAAATTCTGCCCTAAACGTTTTTTTGTCTTAAATTGTTTAGCTCTCTGGATGTAATTCAAAATAATTAGCCCTGCTTACTAGGAGTTTTTTATCTCACATTTCATGATAATGTATTTTTTATATCAGTACTCATTTAACAATAAAAATTGATTTATGCCCAACTTAAATTTGTTTGATCAAAACCAAATGCGATAACCTGTATAAAAGGCAAAAATATGATTTACGATAAATCACAATTTACGGAATTATTTAGAAACGGCTGTAAACCCAAAGAAAACTTCAGAATAGGTCTTGAATTTGAAAAATTGGCTGTTGATTCTAAAAATCA
>MFRJ01000055.1:6758-7493 GCA_001784535.1 Candidatus Melainabacteria bacterium GWA2_34_9 | reverse complement strand
CCAAATGGATGAAGTTATTATAAAAGGTAATTTATTAGGTTTAAAAGGAGATTTTAAATATATATCTCTGGAACCAGGCAGTCAGACAGAAATAAGCACTTATCCTCATAAAAGAATCTCTGAAATAGCTTCTAAAATTGAAGATTATAATCAAAAATCCGCCATTATTGGGGAAGAACTTGGCATTAATTGGATTGGATACGGAATTCAGCCAGTTTCTACCTTTGACAGCATAAAAATAATCCCTAAAAAACGCTATGAAATAATGACAGATTATCTTCCCACAAAAGGAGATAAGGCTCTTGTTATGATGAGGGAAACAGCAGGAATTCAGACATCTATTGACTATGAATCAGAAGAAGATGCAATGAATAAAATTAAGGTTTCTCTTGCTATTTCTCCTATAATTACGGCAATGTTTGCAAATTCTCCAATTAGAGGCGGAAAAGATACAGGTTATAAATCTTATCGAGCCTCCAGCTGGTTAAAAACCGATAATGACAGGTGCGGACTTATAAGCAGAAAAATCTTTGAAGAAAATTTTTCATTTGATGACTACGCAGAATATCTTTTAAATACGCCTATGTTCTTTATAGAAAGAAATAACACTCTTATAAACACCACTCACCTAACTTTCAATGAATTTTTAAATAAAGGATTTGACGGATTTAATGCAACTCTTGAAGATTGGGATATTCACATGTCAACAGTGTTTCCTGATGTGAGATTAAGGAA
>MFRJ01000055.1:0-6550 GCA_001784535.1 Candidatus Melainabacteria bacterium GWA2_34_9 | reverse complement strand
AAACTCCAGCCGATATAATCCTGAAAAACTGGACTTCTGGCTGGAATAAAAATATTGAAAAACTTGTTGAATATTCTAAATTGAGTTAAACGCAAACACCCTTGAGGAAGTTTTTTACAATTTTTGTCTGGTCTTCAACTTCCAAGAGGAATGAATCATGCCCGTAAGGTGAATCAATATTGCAGTAAGTAACCTCTTTTTCAAGACTCATAAGCGTTCTTGCGGTATTTTTTAACTCTTCCGGAGGAAAAAGCCAGTCTGTAGAAAATGTAATAAATAAAAACTTGGATTTACTGCCTTTAAAAGCATGTGCAAGTGAGCCGTATTTCTGGTGAAGGTCAAAATAGTCCATGGCTTTGGTGATAAACAGGTAACTGTTTGCGTCAAACCTGTCTACAAAGCTTTGTCCCTGATGTCTTAAGTAGCTTTCCACCTGAAAATTAACATCAAAGTTGAAATCAGGTTTTAGTTTATCCTGAAGCCTTCTGCCAAATTTTTGGTGCATTGATTCTTCACTTAAGTACGTAATATGCCCTATCATACGCGCTATAGCCAAGCCTGTTGCAGGATTTTCGCCATCATAGTAGTTACCGTTATTCCAGTTAGGATCAGAAATTATTGCATTTCTGCCAACTTCATTAAAAGCAATATTTTGAGCGGATAATCTGCTTGCAGAAGCAATTACAACACAAGATTGAACCATTTCAGGATACTGAATAGACCATTCTAAAGCTTGCATTCCTCCCATGGATCCGCCGGCAACGCTCAGAAGCTTTTTAATTCCGAAAAAATCTACAAGTTTTTTCTGAACTTTAACCATATCTTCAATTGTAATTACAGGAAAGCTTATTCCGTAGGACTTTCCTGTTTCAGTATTTACAGAAGAAGGTCCAGTCGTGCCTTTGCAGCCGCCAAGAAAATTTGAGGAAATTATAAAATATTTGTTTGTATCAAAAGCCTTGTCAGGACCAATCATATCGTCCCACCAACCGGGTTTTTTATCTTGTTCCGAGTGATATCCTGCCGCATGAGCATCACCGGAAAGTGCATGCAGAACTAAAATGGCATTGCTTTTATCTTCATTAAGTTCGCCATAAGTTTCATAAGCAACAGTAATAGGTCCAAAATCAAGACCATTTTCTAGATTTATTTTTTCATCAAACGAAAAATATTTTGTTTCAACTATTCCAACAGAATTATTTAAATCAATCATCTTTTTATTTTTTCCACTTGCCTCAAGATAACTTTAATTATTATACAGTACCTGTTTAAATTTGTGATTCCTGTTTTTTGTAATTGTTTTATAATTAATTTAATTCTTCGGTATTAATTTTTTCATATTAATAAAAATCAAGCAACTTAAAAGGGGTAAAATTTATGACTAGGGAAATAACTATCAGTGAATACCTGATTCAAAGTCTTCAAAAAGCTGGAGTCGATCATATATTCGGAATTCCAGGCGATTATGTTATTAAATTCTTTAGTGAACTTGAAAATAGTTCTATAGAAACAGTGGGTACTTGTTCTGAACAGGGAGCTGCTTTTGCGGCAGATGCTTATTCCCGTGTTCACGGAATTGGAGCTTTATGTGTAACTTATTGTGTCGGAGGACTTAATACAGTCAACGCTGTTGCAGGGGCTTTTGCCGAAAAAGCCCCTTTAATAGTAATAAGCGGAGCACCAGGAGTTAACGAAAGAAATACTGATTACCTTCTTCACCACTCTGTAAAAGACTTAAACTCGCAATTAAACATTTTTAAAGAAGTTACCGTTGCTCAATGCGTATTAGACGATCCTCTAAGTGCTACTTATGAAATAGACAGAGTTATAGCAGCCTGTCTTAAACATAAAAGACCTGTATATATAGAATTTCCAAGAGATATGATTCATACAAAATGTCTTATTCCTCCTCCTAAGACTGAAATAATCTCTTCAAAAAACAATGAAATTTTTAATGAAGCCCTTAAAGAAGCTATTGAAATGATAAGAGCCTCTAAAAAGCCTGTTATTTTAGCCGGTGTTGAAATAAGAAGATATCATGTTGAGAACGAATTCCTTAAACTTCTTGAAAACACAGGCATCCCTTATGTAACTAATATTCTGGGAAAATCTGTTGTTGATGAGTCACACCCGCAGTTTCTCGGTGTGTATATGGGTAAAATGGGCGAGCCGGAGGTAATAAAATACATAGAAGAAAGCGATTGTACCATAGTTTTAGGTGCATTAATGACTGATACCGATACAGGAACAGCTCAATTTAATATTTCAAAAACCATTTATGCCTCTTCTGATGAATTTTGCATTAAGCACCATTATTTTAAAGACATAGACCTTGGAGAATTCATATACAGGCTTGCGCAAGAGTTAAAGTCAGAGAAAAAAGAAGGTTTACTTGCTCCAAAAATAACAAACAACAATGTAATTGCTAAATATATTCCTCAATCAGAAACTTACATGACAATAAAAAGATTTTTTGAACGGTTAAACAGCTTTATCCCTGAAGGATATCCTGTTATTTGTGATGTTGGGGATTGCCTGTTTGGTTCGGCAACTCTTAAAATTCCTAAAGATTCTATATATTTAGGACCTGCTTTTTACACTTCGATGGGTTATGCAATACCCGCAACTTTAGGCGTCATGATAAAAAACCCTGAATTAAGGTCTTTAGTTATTGTAGGGGATGGGGCTTTCCAGATGACAGGTCCGGAACTTTCCTGTTTTGTTAAGTATAACTTAAATCCGATAATATTTGTGCTTAACAACCATGGTTACACAACCCAAAGATACCTGAAAGACGGCAATTACAATAATATTCAAAACTGGAATTATCATTTATTTCCGCAAATAGTAGGCGCAGGACTTGGTATTGAAGTTAAGACAGAAGGCGAGTTTGAAGAGGCTTTGCAAAAAGCTGAAAACAACACTGAAAGCTTTAGTATAATTAATATTCACCTTGATAAATACGATAAATCCGATACTTTATTCAGACTTACAAGTATGTTGGGGAAAAATGTAGTATAAAAAATTAAATTTATATTAATTTTGTCATTTAATATAAAATCCTAATTTATACTTAAAACTTAAAATATAAATTAGAGAAAGGATTAACAAAAATGACAACAGAAAAACTTAATATTTATAAATGTGACCTTTGCGGAAATATCGTTGAAGTTTTGCATGGAGGTGTCGGAACTCTCGTATGCTGTGATAAGCCGATGAGGCTTTTAAAAGAAAATACAACTGACGCTTCTGTCGAAAAACATGTTCCTGTTATAGAAATTACACCAAGTTATGTTAAGGTGTCGGTTGGCAGCATGCCACATCCTATGTTAGAAGAACATTATATAGAATGGATTGAAATAATTGCTGATGGAAAAGTCTATCGACAATATTTGAATCCGGTAGATAAACCTGAAGCTGTATTCAATATCGAAGCTAAAAGAATCGTTGCAAGAGAATATTGCAATTTACATGGATTATGGAAGTCAGAAAAATAGGAGAAAAACAATGCTTAAATCAAGAATAGAACAAGAACTAAATAAACAACTTAATAAGGAATTTTTCTCAGCTTATCTTTATATGTCAATGGCTGCTTATTTTCAGTCAGTTGATTTATTAGGATTTGCGAACTGGATAACTGTTCAGGCAAAAGAAGAAATGCTGCATGCCGAAAAAATTTATAACTTTATTCACGAAAGAAATGGAAAAGTTGTTCTTGAGCAGCTTGAAAAACCCCAGACAGAATGGGATTCTCCACTTGCTGCTTTTGAAAATTCACTTAGCCATGAAATCTTTATAACAGACTCAATTAACGAGCTTGTAAATATTGCCCTTGAAGAAAAAGATCACGCTACAAATATCTTTTTACAATGGTTCGTTACTGAACAAGTTGAAGAAGAATCCAACGCAACTGAAATTATCAGAAAAATCAAACTTATGAAAGACGCACCAGGCGGTATGTTTCTGCTTGATAAAGAACTTGCAACAAGAACATTAGTTGTACCTGCTGTATAATAAAATTAATACTAAAACAAAAACCCCTGATTTCAGGGGTTTTTTAGTTCTTCGTTTTTTGTTTCTTCACTGTTAAAAAGTGTTGTGTATATTGTTTCAAAGCGTTTATCTTCCATTGATGCCATAAATTCATCAATGGTTTTTATTTTATTTAGATTAAAACCGACTTCCGCAAGGAGTACGCAGTCATTACAAAGCCTGTAATCCTCATAAATCATTGAACCCGCGAATGTTTTTATTTCTGCGCAGCAATCACACTGAAATTCTTCGTTAGCTATTTCAGGATTTTCTTGCAGATCATCTTCTTTCATCTGTCTGACAGACTCCTGAATTTCTTCTATTTGTTTTAGTAGCTGATCTTTGTTCATGTTTCTCTCTTTTGCTTTACTTAAAAACGATAGTATCTTAGAAAAATAGCACCTGTCAATAATATTATGGAATAAATTGAAATAGTGCTAAAATAAATCAGGAAAGATTTATTGAGGACTAGCACCATTAAAGTTTTCGGCAAATTAACAGGCTTGAAAAAACAACAAATTTCACGTCTTGAAAAATTATATAGAAAAAAAGTTCCTGTTACTCAGATAATTTCTGTTGAACTGGCAGAAACCCTTGCAGAAATAAGTCATGAGATAAACAAGGAAATTGCTATTTTAATTAACAGGCGCGGACAAATTGTTGCTATTAATGTTGGCGAGTATAACGGTGTTGACATTGAAAAATTCAAGAATATAAGAGAAAGTCAGGCAAGGCTTTGCGGATTAAGATGCATTCATACTCATCCGGGCGGGATTAATTATCTCAGCAAAGCCGATTTAACTGCACTTGCACTTTACAGATTTGATGCTGTAGCTTGCATAGGGGTAGATTCCACAGGTTTATTCAGCAAAAGCCGCGGTGAAACAATAAAATTTGCTGATTCGATGCAAGTTGCTTTTTTAACTTCAAAACAGGAATCATGGCGGGTTCTCCAAGGAACTACCGTTAGAAAAGCCTGTGAAGAAAATTTTATAGAGCTTCTTGAAGAAATAGAAAAAGAATTTTCAACAAATAAAGATGTTTTAACTTTAGATACTAAAGAAAAAGCAATTCTCGTAAGCTTACAGACTGATAATATCGGTGAAGATTACGTAAAGGAGTCTGTTTCTGAATTGGAACAACTTGCTGACACTGCCGGAGCTGAAGTTATAGGGCAGCTTTCCCAAAAAAAACATTCCCCTGATTCTTCTACTTATCTGGGAAGCGGAAAAGCTCAAGATTTAGCGCTTATGGTTCAGGAAAAAGGCGCAAACATCGTAATAGTAGATGCAGAACTTTCTGCGCGCCAGCAAAAAAACCTTGAACAGCTTGTCGGTGTAAAAACCATAGACCGAACCGAGTTAATCCTTGATATTTTTGCCCAGAGAGCCAAAACAAAAGAAGGGAAGCTTCAGGTAGAGCTTGCCCAGCTAAAATATCTTTATCCCAGGCTTGCAGGCTCGGGGTTATCGCTTAGTCGTCAGGGCGGTGGCGGAACTGGCGGAGGAATTGCCACAAGAGGTCCCGGCGAAACAAAGCTTGAGATAGACAGGCGTAGAATTAAAGACAGAATTAATGCTCTCGAAAAGGAAGTTGACGAAATAAAAAGCCACAGGTCACAACAGCGAAAACTAAGAGAGGCAAACAATATTCCTGTTGTTTCGATTGTAGGTTATACAAACGCAGGGAAATCCACGCTATTAAACGCCCTGTCAAATTCTGACGTGCTTGCGGAAAACAAACTTTTTGCAACGCTTGATCCTACCACCAGAAAAATAAAGCTTCCGGAACTGTCGGATGTTTTGCTTACAGATACAGTGGGCTTTATTCAAAAGCTTCCCACTGCTCTTGTTAAAGCGTTTAGGGCAACTTTGGAAGAAGTTACACAGTCCGATGTAATTTTGCATGTAATTGATCCTGTACATCCCAATTGTCAGGAACATATTGATACTGTTTATGACATTTTAGCCCAGCTTGATGCTGATAAAAAACCGATGATTACGGTCATAAACAAGATTGATCTTGTCAAAGACGAATATTTACTTGAAAAATATATGCATGAACTCCCGAACCCTGTGAAAATTTCCGCACTTCAGCGGAAAAGATTCAAGGATTTGCTCTCAAAGATTGAGGAAATTATAAAAATATAAAAAACTTGATTACTTATAAGAAATTTTATATCATTTGTTTAACATAATATTTATATGAGTTGAGTTTAAGGAAATAGTTTGTATGTTAATAAATTTTGATCGTCCCAAAATAACAGCTTTGATTTTATCTATAATTTATTTTTTATTTTATTTTGCATGTGAAAGATTTATGCGAATTGGTCTCGATTTTACTTGGATTGTAATCCTTCTTAGTATAGTAATAAGTTTTTTTAATTATTTTAAAGATAAACAAATAATTAGTGCTCAAAATCGATATACATTTTCTTTATATTTTTCTTTATTTTCAGTTTTAATTTTTATTTTAGTAACTCCTCTTCTTTTTTATGGATATTATGAACCGTATAACA
>MFRJ01000054.1:7162-11761 GCA_001784535.1 Candidatus Melainabacteria bacterium GWA2_34_9 | reverse complement strand
CTTCAGTTCGATGTAATGATGAGAGGAATAAAGCTTTCAAAAGACAGCAATGTCTTAAAAGAAGGCGATAAAAGCTTTATTACTATAAGAAATGTACCTTATACTAAACTGGAAATCGTCAAAGTAGTAAAAACTTACTGGCAAACACCAATGCCAAACCCTAAAGATCTTACTCAATCTATTGCTGCGACTGACCCTACAACGCCTTATACATTTAATTTCCTTGTAACACTTAAAGACAACGCAATAGTTACACCTGACGGTCCAGTTATCGGAGGAAACAAAATTAAAATAGGCCTTCCTATTGAGTTAGAAGGATACAATTACAAATTCGGCGGAATCGTTTCTGACGTTAAAGTTATAGATTAATCACTATGTGTAAAATAGAAAACTTTTCAAAATATTATAAAACTTCTTTTATTGGTAAAATAATAAGCGGACTCGATGTTACAGAAGAATCAACACTCTTTCAATCAGCAAAAGAAAGTTTTATTCTGCAAAAATTAAATCAATTTTTCGCATTCAGCCAAAATCTTTTTTCAAAACTGTCTGAAACAAGCATATTTGTCAAAAATTTGGATACAATAATACTCTTTTTTATAACACTTTTAATGGTTTCAATAATTGTTGCCCCGACAGGAATAATCGGGCTACTTGTATTTATATGCTTTGCTTTGTCTTTTATAAAGATATGCCTCATGAAAGGTGAAAAATTCTCCATAAACAGCCTTGATACAGCGATATTTTTATACCTTGCAATAGCAGGATTAAGCGTGGCGTTTTCTTACATGCCTGTCGCCTCTGCTAAAGGTTTTGCCAAAATGCTTATTTATTTCGGAGCATACCTGACTTTTTATAATATAATCAAGGATCACCCGAAAAGAACTCTTTACCTGTTGGGAACACTGGCAGTGATTGCTTCCATAGAAGCTTTTTACTGCATATATCAGCAAATTCACGGAGTAGATGCACTTGCAGGATGGCAGGATATGAGTAAATCAAATCCTGAGCAGCTAATGAACAGGGTATACGGAACATTAAAACCATACAACCCTAATCTTCTTGCCGGATACCTTATTGCATCATTTTCATCAGCAGCAGGCATGTTTTTCTACTTCATCGCAAAACGCACAACCAAATTAGCTGTTTTATCAGGAATTGGTGCTTTTGCCATATTACTTGCAATAGTTTTTACCGGTTCAAGAGGTGCTTATATCGCTGTAACAGGGATGACCGCACTATTGATTGTAATTTCCGGTCATATTATATGGCACGATTATAGTGATAAAAAATGGCTGAAAAACTTATGGCTAGGCATAGTAGTAAGCGGAATTATAGCAGTAATTCTAGCGATAATTGCATCTCCTGCCCTGCAACACAGAATCGCTTCAATATTTGCAGCCAGAGCTGATTCCAGTAATTCATTCAGGATGAATGTATGGGTTGCAAGCTTCAAAATGTTTTTAGATAACTGGTTTATAGGAATAGGTACAGGAAATACTGTCTTCAGGCTTACATACGGTCTCTATATGGTAACAGGTTTTGATGCGCTTGGCGCTTATTGTGTTCCTCTTGAAATAGCGGCAGAAAGCGGGATTTTTGCATTGCTGGCATTCTCTTGGATTATACTTATGGTAGTGGTAAAAAGCATTAAAACCATAATTTCTAAAACCACTATCGAGCAAAAAATAATCATTTCCGCCTGCCTAATAGGAATTACGGGAATGATGCTTCATGGGCTTGTAGATACAATTTTTTACAGACCGCAGGTTAATATAATTTTCTGGATGCTGATAGCCATTTTTGCAGCAAATATGAACTTAAATAAAATTACAAAATAAACCGAAAAATACACGTGTTGATTGAAATTTGAATATAAGTTTCAATTACAATCTGAAAAAATGTTATAATTTATGTAAAGAATTTAAGAGTTCTTTATCAATATTTTTTAATCAGCAGTTTTAAATAATTAGATAAAAATGAGATTATTAGTTAGAAGGTAAAGAAAATTTATGACAACAAGCGTTCTTGAAAAACCTGAAACAGTATTAACAGAAGTAAATAAAGAAGAATTATGTAAAAAACTATGCTTGAATATTTTTGAAGGACTTCTTGAAGGATATGAAGAATTAAAACAAAAAAATCCTGTACAGGCTGAACAATTTGAATCAAAAATAACCGAATTAAAAACACAGCGTGATCATCAAAAAGTGTTAATCTAAATAATATAGGGCTAAATTTTATACATGCCCACAAAAAACTAGAACGATTTAAAATAAATGCACAAACCTAAAAAAATTCTTTTAATAAACTTTGGCGGACTGGGAGATCAAATATTATTTTTTCCCACCATCAAAACCATAAAGTCAATTTATCCTGATTCTAGCCACAAAGAAGATTTAAGTCAAAATCTGAAGGATCGAGGACTTAGAAAAGGTGGTCACTGCCACCTAACGTTTGTTACTGAACCAAGAAGCGGCTCAGCAGAAAAGTTGACCGATTTGATTGATGAAACGATAATTTGCGACATTAAAAGCGGGTCATCAGCAAATAAATACAAAAACATCATCAAATTTCTGTTACAAATCTGGTCGCGAAGATTTGATATAGTTGTTTCATCAGGCGGTTCCAAACAAGTAGCAATATTATTATTTTTAACAGGAATCAAAAAACGAATAGGTTATGACAGCGGAACTTTAAGTAGATTTTTACTTACAAAAGCTATTCCTTTAAATCAAAAACAATACGCAGGGGATATGTATCATGACCTTGCAAAAGCACTAAATAAAGACGCAGTTGTGGAGATGCCGGAAATAAATGTAGCTGATGATATTTTGGGAAAACAACGGGAAATAATTAGAAATACTGATAAAAAAATTGTTGTAATACATCCGGGAGTTAGCAAATTAAGTATACAGAAGAACATTCTTAAATTTTGGGATGTTAAAAACTGGACTGAATTAATAAAAAGACTTCTCGACACAGGAAAGCACAGAGTAATTCTGACAGGTGGACCTGATGATCAGGAAGTTTCTGCTGCGCTAAAACAAGAATTAGGGGAAGTTTCAGCAGAAAATCTACTGGATTTAACCAACAAAACCGCTAATATTATGGAACTTGCGGCAATAATCAAGCTTGCAGATGTAATTGTGTGTGTTGATTCTGCACCCATGCATATAGGTGTCGGCGTAAAAACCCCGACAGTGGCTTTATTTGGACCGACTGACGAATATAAATTATTCCCGATGAATGACTCGAAATATGTTGCAATTACCATAGAAAATCTTGAATGCAGACCATGCCTGTGGGACAAAAGAAAAATTTCCTGCGAAAATCCGGCATGCCTTGATATTCCCGTTGAAAAAGTTTTTGAAGCAGTTGAAATTATCTTATAAATTCTTAAAAAGCTTTATAAAATAATTTGTCAAGACTGGTAAAACTATAAAAAATATGAAAAAATATAATTATGAAAATCCCTGAGTAGCCGATTAGTTTTGATCCTACATTTATTGTTAATAGGGAGCCTTTCTCCGTTTTTTATAGTGACGTATACCTAATTTACTTTAGGAAACGAAAAATCTATAAGGGTGGGCACCCATCCTGGCTGATCACCGGGAATCAAAACAGCGGTTGTTCAGGGCTTTTTTGCGCCTTTTTTTGATTGTGCTAATATAAATTTTATGAATAATACATTTAATTTACATATTAAAAACATAGACGATACAGACAAATTTGCACAAAATATCGCCCAAATCGTTTCAAAAACAGGCGGTTTAATTTGTCTTTACGGAGATATCGGTGCAGGCAAAACAACTTTCGTAAAACATCTTGCGAAATATCTTGAAATAAAAGAAAAAGTCACTAGTCCGAGTTTTGTAATACTTAATGAATATCATTCAGGAAAAATAAGCCTTTATCATTTTGACCTGTATAGATTGGAAAGAGAAGGACTTGAATCCATTCTTGATGAACTTCATGAATATACAGAAAATGACAAGGCACTTGCAATCATAGAATGGGCAGAATTTTCTTCGGGTGATTTACCTGAAAATCGTCTGGAAATCGAAATCAAATACGTTGATGAAAACCAAAGAAGATTTTTCATTAAGGCTTTCGGAGATAAAAATATAAAAATCCTTGAGCTAATAAAAGAATTTTACAAATAAAAGACGGTGTGAATTATTACACCGTCTATACTATGCCCATAAATTAGGATAGAAAAATTCTAATTATTTTTCAAAACTTTACCCACCGTAAATCTCGTAAGAAACAACTTCATCGAAGGATTTGCGGATTCTGGCGGGTTTTTCTCTGGTTTCAGCGGGATAGCCCAGAAGCAGTAAAGTCATAATAGTCATATCATCTGGTAAATCAAGAGTTTTTCTCGTCAGTTCATAAACTTCCGGAACAGAACCCGTTAAATCATTCCCGATTGCTCCGACAATACAGCTTTCTATTCCGTGAGCTTTTGCCTCGAGAGTCATATAAGCTATAGAGTAAGTCAATTCTTCAAGTGTTCTTGCCATAACAGTATCTTCGCTAATCAAAGTCGGATTAAAAATAGGGCTGTTAAGCAGTATTTCTATTCTTTCTTTCGGG
>MFRJ01000054.1:6670-7067 GCA_001784535.1 Candidatus Melainabacteria bacterium GWA2_34_9 | reverse complement strand
TTTTTGCCCGTGTGCCAACTGCGACAAAAGCGTTTTATTTCTGGTATCGCGTACCACTATAAAATGCCACGGCTGTGTGTTTATCCAAGACGGGGCAAGCCTACCCGCTTCAAGGATTTCTTTCAGCACTTCATCGGGAATTTGTTTATCTAAAAAATTTCTTATGGAAAATCTTTCCTGTATTTCTTTCAAGACCATTTTTGACTTCTCCTTTTGTATTGTCATGCTGTTTTTTCCTAATTGTCATCCCGAATCAAGTTCGGGATCTGTTCAATATTTGATAGAGGCTGAATCAAGTTCAGCATGACAGATGATTTATTAAATTAGGGCTGAATAACATCGGTTTTTATAGGCGTAGAACCAACGCCGTAGGTAAAACCAATGTTCTGTAATAATT
>MFRJ01000054.1:0-6614 GCA_001784535.1 Candidatus Melainabacteria bacterium GWA2_34_9 | reverse complement strand
TTTATCGCAAGTCCTCTTTCAATATTCGCCTGCGCATCTGCATTCTCAACTTTTTTAAGAGTTTTAAAAAGATCTGTGTGATATTCTGCAGCGACAGAAACCCACTGATTAACTGTATTTAGCGTTTGTTTGGCAGCCGTATAATTGTTGGCTTTTATGTAAGATTCTGTTTTTTTTATTGAATTTTCCGCATAAGCCGTGCCAAGCGTGTTTTTTGCATCTGTTGTTATATTTACAGAAACTTTCTTCTGAAGCTGTCCAACTTCCTGAGCACAAGCAAAATTAGTGATTAATAAAGAAAATATACATATTAAAATTGTTTTTTTCATTTTGATTCCTTTTTAGAACAATAAAACATCTACAACATCGCCTTCGTACAAAGCCGTGCAGTCAGCACAAATTTTGATGATTCCGTGCGATTTTACCAGCGTTGAAAGAAATGATGACCTTCCTGTAAAAGGATATGCGGAAGTTTTTCCGTCGCCAAGTTCTTTAAGCCGTACTCTTACATAGTCTTCTTTGCCTTCAGGCGATTTTATATTCTTTGTAAGAATAGCTTCAATTGATGGGGTGTCTTTTGTTATTTGCCAGAAAGACCTTGGATCGCCCGAAAGTTTTCTGAGAACCGGCTTTGCAAATACATGAAAACTTGTAAGACTTGAAACTGGATGCCCGGGTAATCCTATGACGGGCTTGCCGTTGACTATTGCAAGCAAAACATGCCCTCCTGGCTTCATTGCAACGCTGTGCGCCAATATTTTTGAGCCTTCTATCTCTTGTATCGCTCTTAATGTGTAATCCTTTGTTCCTGTTGAACAACCTCCGGAAATAATCACCATATTAGATACTTCAAGAGCTTTTGAGACGGCTTTTTTTAGCAGTTTCAATTCATCTTTAACAATACTTGCAATTTTGCCGATTCCACCGAGTTGTTCCACAAAACCTCTTAACACATAACTGTTTGAAGATGTTATTTGTGTAGGATCAGGTTCAATATCAATAGGAACAAGCTCATTTCCTGTAGGAATAATAGTTATTACAGGTTTTTTGAAAACTTTTATCTGTCTGTAGCCCAGCCCTATGATTCCGCCGATATCTTGAGGACGGATTTTTCTTTGTTTAAGTATAAAAACATCACCTGCTTTAGAATCTTCGGCTTTTTTTGCAACCTGACAACCTGTTACTACGCTAGCAAAAACCTTTACTTTTTTTCCCTCTGTCAAGGTATCTTCAGGCATAACCACGGAGTTTGTGTTTTCAGGCATTATAGCCCCTTTAGAAACTTTTACGGCTTCTTTTGCCGAAACAGTAAACGTATTTGTATCTCCGACATTTGCCTCTCCGATTAATTTTAATGTCACAGGCGTATTCGTATCTGCTTCGGCAATATCTTTTGAATTTACTGCATAGCCGTCAATTAGCGTTTTGTCCACCGCAGGTAAATCGTATTTTACCAGAATATCTTCATATAAAATTCTTGCCAGTGAATCTTCAACGTTAATAGTTTCTGCTTCAAGAATAAATTGTGAACTTTCTTTTAAATAATTATCTAATGCCAAATCTACCGGCTGTTCCAAAAACAATGATTCCGTCATATAACTGCTAAAACCTCTTTTATCTTACTTAGCGCTCTTGGCTAATAAACGTTTATACTTTTCTTTATGCTGTTTCCCAAGTATGATTATATTATATAAACGGGGTTTGTGTTAATTTAAATCAAACAGAGTATTAACTTTTAATTAAAATGAAAAGTATAATACGAGAAACCTTTGAGTGTATTTAAAGGAAAAAGAGTTTAATGCTTGAATCAAAAACACATGAAGTTACGGTCGATATAGTCATCTTTACAATTCGGAAGAAAAAACTCGAAGTTCTTCTGATTCAAAGAGGACAAGAACCGTATAAAGATAAATGGGCAATTCCGGGAGGTTTTGTCAGATTGTCAGAAAACCTTGATGAAGCTGCTAAACGTGTTCTTTATGAAAAAACACACGTTAAAGATGTTTATCTCGAGCAATTGTACACTTTCGGTGATCCTTACCGTTATCCTAATGCTAGGGTTATAACAGTAAGTTATTTTGCTCTTATAAGATCAGATGATTTAAAGCTTGAATCAGAACAAGGACTTAATATTCAACAAATTAATTGGCATTCTATATACAGTTTACCGGAATTAGCATTTGACCACAAAGAAATTCTTGATTATGCAATAAAAAGACTTAGAGAAAGACTGGAATATACTCCAATTGCCCACCAGCTTCTTCCTAAGAAATTTACTTTGACTCAGCTGCAAAAAACTTATGAAGTTATTTTGAATACAGATTTAGATAAGAGAAATTTCAGGAAAAAAATGATTTCCCTTGGAATTTTAAACGAGTACGAAGAATTCACAAAAGCTTCTTCTAAACGACCTGCAAGACTTTATGATTTTAATGAAGAAACAATTAATTCTCAATCAGGTTTTGTAGCTGACAATTAATTGCTTTAAACCTAATAATTTTTATCGAGATACTGAACTTGTTTCAGTATCTATTTGTTTGTATCATTTTTTATTCTTCAACTTTTGGTAATGGCGGGGTTAAAATCTTTTCTACAGGAATTATAAAGTTAAATGTGGAGCCGTTGCTTAATTTGCTTGTAAACCAAATATTCCCGCCTAAAATATTAAGAATTTTTTTTGTTATAGCTAATCCTAGACCAGTTCCGCCATATTTTTTTGTCATTGATTTATTAGACTGATTGTATTCGTCGAAAATTCCTTGTTGGTCTTCATCAGCAATGCCAATGCCAGTATCAGATATTGAAAACAAAATATATGATTTTTCCGTGAAATAATGAACCGGATAAATCCCCATATTTTTAACTGTTTCCAAATCAGGATGTATCAGTGTTAATTTTATTAATCCAACATCGGTAAATTTTACAGCATTTGTGTACAAATTCATTAAAATTTGTCTTAGCAGACCTTCGTCAGAATAAATATTTTTTCTTTCTAATTCGCTAAAATCAATTTCAAAACTTATATTTTTTTCTTGTATTAAATGATTGATATTGCTTTTTACTGATTCAATAATTTCTGTAACATCAAAAACTTTGTATTCAGTTTGAATCTGTTCGGTTTCGATTCTTGAGAGGACAATCATATTGTCGAGCAGTGCAAGTAAATTATTAGCATTTTTATTAATGATAGATATGTATTTTTCTTGTTTTTCGTCTAATTGTCCGCAAACGCCATCTAAAACTCCCCTTGAAAATCCTATAATTGAATGAACAGGTTTTTTTAGCTCATTTGAATGTGCCGCCATAAACCCGCTTTTGTTCTGGGCTATTTTTGAAACCTTTTCATATTCCATCAAGAGTTTTTCTATTACTTTCTGACCTTTTGTTACTTCTCTTATGGAAATAATTGTTTTCCCATCTTTGTTAAGTTCGCCGCAGGAAATTTCAATTATTATATCTTCACCGTTTCTGTTTTTTGCATTAATAATCTGTCTTGTTTTTTCAAAAAGCGATTCATGTATTTTTTCAATACAGTTGTCGAATAGTATAGCGATATTTCTGCCTGTGATTTCACTTTCCAGGTAACCAAAAATATTTTCAGCCTTTCTGTTCCATGCAACTATATCATTAAGGGCATTTATAATTATGATTGCGTCAGGATAGGCATCGAGCTCCATCGGTTTTGAAATCTTTTTTATAAAATCAGTTATATGCATAGCTACCTTCAAACTCAAAAACTGTTTTGCAATAGATTTATTCTAAAATGCAAAACAGTTTTTGGCAATTTTTTTACTAATTTTCAGCTTTTTGATTAATCGCTGTTTACTGCGATATTTAATCTCATTTTAAATGATTCTGTTTCAAAAAGTTCACCTACGCTACAAGCAATAACTTCACACAGTCTATCCATATTATCGTAAGATGGCTGCGTCCTGCCGTTTGCCCAGGAATAAACGGTTTGTTGCGGTAAACCCAATTCTTTTGCGAGTCTGTAAAGACTCCAGCCTTTTTTTGTCCTGGCGACTTCCTTAATGCGTATTTTCAAGGTTCTCACCCGCTCTCTCTATTTTTACACTAACTCATTCACAGTTTAGAACTGTTAAAGTCAACATATATAGTATATAGTCGACATCTCTATATAACATTATAATAGTAGTGTAAATTTTAAGATACTTATACAAATATATTTCATATTAAAATATGAGTACTATATTAATAATTGTTTGTATAAAATTAGGAATTATAATTAAATACCAAATAAAAACAGTTATTTGAATAATTAAGTGAAAAATCAGCGCTTAAATTAAAAAGATGATAATGGATAAATAAATTCATATAAATACATTAGAAAATAAAAATATGGATTGATAGTATGATTATTAATCATTACAATAAATAAAGAAAGGATTTAAAAGAGGTGAGTACAATGAAAAAAATAATTATTTCATTAATACTGGCTGTTTCATTTGTTACGTCGGTTTTTGCTGCAGGAGTTTCTCCTCAATTGAAATATGCAATAAAACTATATAAAAGTAAAAATTATCTTGGATCAATGCAAGCTTTAGAAGCTATTACAGCTAATGATCCAGGAAATGCTCTTGCACATTATTATTTGGGAATGTGTTATGTGCAGGTTGGTGATACTACAAAAGCTGCTGCTGAATATGACATGGTGATTACTTTATCTCCAACTTCTGAGCTTGCTTCAAATGCAAATACAGGAAAAACTAATTTGAGTGGAAAACCGCAGCAAGCTGCTCCTCTTGATAAATTTATAAATCCTCTTGTTCAAAAGAAAGAATTTCTTTCTGACGAAGCAAAATCAAAAATTCAGGAAAAAAATATTAAAACCATTATTGAAAATGTAAATAATAAAAGAGAAAATGATCCTGCCATTTATAACAGAATTGACAATTTAGAACCTAAAAAATCTTCTAATGATAAACCTACACAGGAACAAATAACAGAAGCTATGGAGGTTTTGAAAAAAGCAGGAATTGATCCTGTAAATTCTACTAGCTCTAATATAGCAAATATGCAGGCTTCTCAAATTAATCCTGAAATGATGCAGATGAATATGCTTATGAGCGCATTTGGCGGTGGCGGAAATAATATGAACGGCGGCGGCAATTCAATGAACAATATGCTGCCAATGTTAATGATGATGCAAAATAATGGTCAAGGAAATAATAAAGTCGATCCTGAAACTATTCAGGTAATGATGTCGCAGATGATGATGCCCGGTATGATGGGATTATACGAAAATAATAATAACAATAATAATTATTAAATATGAATACATCGAAAAATATTTTAATAACAGGAAGTTCTTCCGGAATCGGTGCTAAAATAGCTGAAAAGCTTTCTTCTTCAGGGCACAATGTGTTTTTGACAGGAAGAAACGAAGAAAGGCTTATAAAACTTGCAGTAGAAATAAAAGCTAAAGGCTTTTTAGCAGGGTGTCTTCTAGAAGAAGATTTTCCGGTAAAACTTTTTAATAATGCATGTAAACAAATGGGACATGTAGATGTTTTGATTAACAACGCGGGTGCTTATTTATGGTCGTCTGTAGAAAAAACTTCAAAAGAAAATATTGAAAAAATCTTGAATCTTAATTTACGAGTTCCTTATGAATTATGCACACTAGTTGTGCCTTATATGAAAAAAAATAAATGGGGAAGAATCATTAATATTGGTTCTATTAGCGGAACCGTAGGAGAAGCAAACGCCTCTCTTTATTCAACAGGAAAAGCTGGTTTAATCGGGCTTACAAAATCCCTTGCTCTCGAGCTTGCCGAATACGGCATTACTGTTAATGTTATAAATCCCGGCTGGGTAAAAACAGGTTTAACTGATGAGTGTATTCAGTCAGGAAATATTAATGAGCAGGAACAATTGGACATGATTCCTCAAAAGCGTTGGATTGAACCACAAGAAATAGCTGATCTGACGAAATATTTGATTTCTGATTCTGCTCAGGGAATTACGGGGCAGTCTTTAAACCTTTGTGCAGGTTTAAGTTTGGGTTAATTTAGTAAAGTACTTTATACGTGCGCCCGTTAGCGAAAGCTCCGTAGTATTTCGACTTGCGTAATGAAAGTGAGCCCGTCTTGTTTGAGGGGCTTTGCCCCGAGTTACGGGCATCAAACAACTGTAAACTTAAATCGCAAGCAAGCCAGAAATACAGGAGCTTTTGTGTGGGCTAAAGTTTTCTTTTGCTTCATTTTCTTTTGATGCAAAAGAAAATGAAGGCGGTTAAAAGGGTGCAACCCTTTTTATAAAAAAAATACTTTAAAAAAATATCATTCAATATTAGGCAAATGTTTTGCCCAATCATCTCCCAACCCACTAAAAAACTGATGCGCTTCCATAACATCATCATAAGTTATAGGAGAATCATCTGCGTTTATGGAAAGAGGCATATCGGTATTTTTTGCAGTATCTTCTGCAAAATTAAGACTGTTTTTGTATTCGGCTCGATCAATTCCAAGAATAGCAAGCCCGAGGTTTTTTCCGCATTTAGCGCAGGTTATTCGGATAACAATATTATTTGACTCTTGCCTCACAAGCTCAATAGAATCATCTTTGAAAAATTCATGACAATTTGCGCATTT
>MFRJ01000053.1:6762-12938 GCA_001784535.1 Candidatus Melainabacteria bacterium GWA2_34_9 | reverse complement strand
GTTTAGTAATCTCTGGAATATTTTTATGTTATCAGGCAAAAGCCTTTAAAAAAGAAGATGTGGAAATACTTGTAAATACAAGAGCCTGCCCGAATTGTGATTTGTCAGGACTTGATTTATCAAATTATGACTTTTCTGGAGTTGATTTTTCAGGCGCTAACTTATCAGGCGTTAAATTCAGACAAGCTAAGTTATCAAAAGCAAATTTTAAAAATGCTAATTTAAGAAATGCAGATTTTGGATTTGTTACTTTTTTATCTGGAGCTAATTTTGAAAATGCTAATTTAGCAGGCGCTCATTTTGTACATGCTAACTTATCAGGACTTAATTTATCAAACAATGATTTATCAGGTTCTGCATTTGCAAACACTGATTTAAGCGGTGTTAATTTAAAAGGTGCTAATTTATCATGCGCTAGCGTAGGAAATAATTTAAGAGGTGCTAATCTGGCTGGGACTAATTTAACAAATGCAGATTTATCAAATTCTGATTTATCCGGGGCTAATTTATCGAATTCTGATTTGTCTGAAGCTGATTTATCTGGTGCTAACTTATCAAGAACTAATTTATCAAAGGCTAATTTAAAAAGTGCTCATTGCGGGAATGCTAATTTAGCAAATTCTGATTTATCTGGAGCTGATTTATCAAATGCAAGTTGTGGCAATGCCGATTTAAGAAGTGCTAATTTATCTGGAGCTGATTTAACAAATACTAATTTTGAAAATTCAGATTTAAGATTTGCTAACTTATCTGGTGCTAAATTAATACATACTGATTTTGCAAATGCTAAACGGTAAGCATTAAAGCTCACTTGCTTTTATTTTATTTCGCTGTCTGAAGCCAGCGCCTTACTTTTGATTTTAGCAAAATGCGTTTAACGCCCGTAACTCGCCTGCTTTGGCAGGCTCAGACAAGACGGGCTTGCCTTCGGAGAGCAAGCCGAAATAAGACGGAGCTTTCACTAATGGGCGCACGGACATAACTCCGTAAAATTGCCCGTTGCGAAGGTTTTGTAATATTTCACCCTGCGTACTGAAAACATGCGAGCACTTGTTTGAGCCTGCCAAAGCAGGCGAGTTTGCGAGCTTAGACATCTGAAAGTTTTAAGCGTGAGCAGGGTAGAAATATAAAAACCGTAGTTTGGGCAAAGTTTCTTTTACTTCGTTTTCTTTACGATTAAAGAAAATGAAGACGGGTAAAGGGTGGTAAACCCTTTTACAAATCAAAACCTTTGTATTTTTCACCCAAACATATTAAAAAATAAATGTCACTCGCCTGCTTTAGCTGGCGAAATTTAATAAAAAAAGTGCAGCCCTTTTTATAAACAAAAACCTTTATATTTTTTCACCCAAAAGTATCTTTACAGCCTTGATATTAGCCATTAAATAACTTATTTCTCCTGTAATTAGACCTAATCTGATATTCATATCATTCAAATGCTTTATTAATAAATCTTTTTGTAAATTTGTAATAGTTAAAGTTTCTTCTTTTGTCATAATAAAATCCTTTTAATCTCTTATATATTATTTTTATAACCATAAATCATTGCATTTTTGCAATAGCACAATTGAATTCTAACATTATAATTGCATATATGCAAGAGACTAAAAAATTAGGTAATTATATAAGAAAATTAAGGGAAGATAAAAATCTTTCTCTTAATTCTTTTTCATACAAAAATGGTTTAGAACCATCTACATTAAGCCGTATCGAAACCGGAATAATAGACCCTAAATATTCTACATTAGTTAAAATAGCTGCCGGATTTGATATGAAAGTTTCTGAATTATTAAAAAATTTTGAAAAATTAAATTAAAACTTTTTTGCCTAAAATTTTAGCCAAATACTTGCCTGTATAAGAGTTTTCAACTTGAATAATTTGCTCTGGAGTTCCCTGTGCAATGATTTCTCCTCCTGCATTCCCACCTTCAGGTCCCATATCAATAATATGGTCAGAAATCTTTATAATATCCAGATTATGCTCAATTATAAGAATAGTATTGCCGGAATCCGCTAGAGTATTCATAATATCAATTAATTTCGATAAATCATGCCAGTGAAGCCCGACAGAAGGCTCATCCATAAGATAAAGAGTTTTTCCTGTACTGCGTTTATTCAATTCAGAAGCAAGTTTTACACGCTGTGCCTCGCCTCCGGAAAGAGTCGTCGCGCTCTGACCAAGTTTTATATAATCAAGCCCCACTTCATGAAGCGTTTTAAGCTTGTTGGCAATTTTAGGGATGTTTTTGAAAAACTCATAAGCTTCCTCAACAGTCATTTCCAGCACATCAGAAATTGATTTTCCTTTGTATTTAACTTCGAGGGTTTCCCTGTTATATCTTGCACCTTTGCACACTTCGCAGGGGACATAAACATCAGGCAAAAAGTTCATTTCTATCTTGATTATCCCGTCGCCTGAACAGGCTTCGCATCGTCCGCCCTTGACGTTAAAGCTAAATCTTCCCTGCTGGTAGCCTCTGGTTTTGGATTCGTTGGTAAGAGCAAAAAGCGCTCTTATGTGATCAAAAGTTCCTGTATATGTTGCAGGGTTACTGCGAGGAGTTCTTCCTATCGGGCTCTGGTCAATGTCAATAATTTTATCGATGTTTTCAAGTCCGAGAATTTCCCTTACTCCCTGAGGTTTAGGAGCATTTCTCCCAAGTTTATGCTTTACATAAGGCTGTAAAATATCAAAAACTAAAGAAGACTTTCCAGAACCGCTTACTCCTGTGATAGAAACAATTTTCCCAAGCGGAATGTCAACATCTATGTTTTTAAGATTATTTTTATTTGCATTGATTATTTTTATAGATTGTCCATTGCCTTCTCTTCTTTTTTTAGAGCATTTTATGGATTTTGAGCCACGCAAATACTGTCCGGTCAGGGATTCTTTAACTTCTTCTATGTCGGCAGGTGTTCCCTCTGCAACGATTTCTCCGCCGTGAGTTCCGGCTTTTGGACCAATATCGACTATCCAGTCAGCACTTCTAATGATTTCTTCATCGTGTTCTACGACAATAAGTGTGTTTCCGAGGTTTCTAAGCCTGAAAAGAGTACTTAATAACTGTTGATTATTCAACTGATGAAGTCCTATACTCGGCTCATCAAGCACATAAAGCACTCCCGAAAGACCGGAGCCGATTTGAGTAGCCAGCCTGATTCTCTGGGCTTCCCCGCCGGAAAGTGTTCCCGCCATTCGAGAAAGAGTGAGATAATTTAATCCAACATCAAGCAGGAATTTCAGCCGTTCCCTGATTTCAGACAAAAGCTGCTTTACAATTGCGATATGGTATTCAGAAAGTGTCAAAAACAGCCCTGATATGAAATCGTGACATTCATTAATCGGCATTGAGCAAACATTTGCTATTGAACTCCCTTGTATTTTTACTGAAAGAGCCAATGGTTTTAATCTTGCGCCTTTGCAATCGGAGCAAGGTATGGAATCCATATATTTTTCAACTTCCCCCCTGACCAAATCAGAAGAGGACAAGTCATAACGTTTTTTAAGATAAGGAATAACTCCTTCGTGTCGGGCATAATAGCATTTTTGATGTTTTCTTTTAAAGTCTGCATGGGATAAAAGCACTTTTTCAGAGCCGCTTCCATAAAGAATAATTTTTTTGTGTTCCTCGAAAAGGTCTTCCCAAGGTGTTTCTGTATCAATTCCATAGTGCTTGCATATTGAGTTTATGACATCAACATAAAATTGGTTTCCTGTTTTTGCCCATGGATAAATAGCTCCCTGCTTTAAAGACTTTCTTTCATCAGGAACTATAAGGTTCGGGCTAACTTCAAGATGTGCGCCGAGTCCGCTGCAAGTGGGACATGCTCCAAAAGGACTATTAAAACTGAATAATCTCGGCGATAATTCATCAAAACTTAACTCGCATTCCGAGCAGGCAAGTTTTTCCGAATACATTATCTGCTTATCATTCATTAAATCAACAAGAACAAGCCCGTCTGATTTTTTGAGAGAGGTCTGCACGCTTTCGGAAATCCTTGAACGGGCGGATTCCTTGACTATAATTCTGTCTACTACCACTTCTATATCGTGTTTTTTTGTTTTAGCAAGCTTAATTTCGTCTTCGTCAAGATTGTAGGTTTTGCCGTCAACCCTCACTCGGATAAACCCTTCCTGCCTTAACTCGCTAAAAAGTCCTGTGTATTCGCCTTTTCTGCCTCTTACGAGCGGAGATAAAATCTGGATTTTGGTTCCTTCGTCGAGTTTTAATATGTTATTTACTATTTGATCGAGGGTTTGAGGCTTGATTTCTTTGCCGCATTCAGGACAATGAGGTGTTCCGATCCTTGCAAAAAGAAGTCTTAAGTGATCATAAATCTCTGTAACAGTTCCTACCGTTGAACGAGGGTTGTTGTTAGTGGATTTCTGATCTATAGAAATTGCAGGGCTTAATCCCTCTATGCTTTCCACATCAGGTTTGTCGAGCTGCCCCAAAAACTGCCTTGCGTATGTGCTCAAGCTTTCTACATAACGTCTTTGACCTTCCGCAAAAATTGTATCGAATGCAAGACTGCTTTTCCCTGAACCGCTTACTCCTGTGAACACTACAAGCTGGTTTTTGGGGATTGATACGCTTACATTCTTTAAATTATGACAGTTTGCTCCTCTTACAACGATATATTCGTTTTTGTTTATATCCATTTCGCCATTTACCCGAGATTCGTTTGCCCTATTAATTATTATGTCATAAATTCAATTTTTATTACCAAAAAAGATAGAGTGCGAAAGGCGTGACACGCCTTTCGCACTCTATCTTTTTTGTACGTCGACGCCAGTTTTGCCCCTTCTAATTGTTTTCTATGGCATTATAACATTAGGCTTTTAAAAATTCGTTTTTTCCTGCTGCGGTTAATATTGTTAGTGATTAAAAACCCAATGGTATTAAAGATGTACAATGTTTTGGTGCAATGATAGTCCAGATTTTTGTATAGATAAGCCAGACTTTTTATTCTTTTATAAAGGAATAAAAAGCTTCTTTATTGTCATCCCATAGCTTTTTAACAGGTTCTTTTTCCGGTAATTCAAGAGTAATCGCAGGAATATCTCTCTCGATTCCGCAATAAGTTCCGAAAGACCCGGGAGTTGGGTAACCTATACTTTCCTGTACAGGATAGCCGTTAAGTTTTGAGATTTTTTCCGCAATTTCTTTAGCAGGACCATCATAATTAACTACTTTATAAGGAGTGTGGAGTGCCAAAATCCTGTCAAGTTTATATTCCTCAATTATTTGAATCAAAAATTTCGTTTCAATTTCACTCGCCGGTTCGTTGCCGGAATAATAAGAATCTTTTTCCTTTGATAATTCCCAGTTTTTCGTGGGGAAATTTCTGTTTAAGTCCACTCCATTTGCGTTAGTTCTTGTTTTTAAATTTTTCCCGTCAGGATTAAGGCAGGGAACAAATAAAATGCTGTTATTTCCTATGCAATCGTCATTCTTAATTTCTTCCATTAATTTATGAATTAAAAACTCACCTTCAGGCTCATCACCGTGAAAAACTCCGATTATAATTGCAGTTTGCCCTTTTTTAGAAGAAGTATTCTCGGTGGCAAAAAGCTCTATCATGTTATTTTTTTGTGTATGTATTTTTTTGATTAGTTTAATCATTTTATAAAACAGATCCGCCCCACTCAACAAGAGTAAAACCTTTTCTCTTAAATTTATCAAGTTTTTGGGGTTGTAAATCGGCTTTAGTGCTATTTACAGGTTTTGCTAAAATATAAAATCTGTTTATGGAATCAGGCTTAGGAGTTACCTGCATAGGAAGATAGTCATCGACATCTTTACCTTGCAGAAAATAAATAAAATATTTATCGTTGTTTGATAATTTTTTAGTCCAATATCTTAAAAATTCTTCTTTTTCTGCCTTATTAAATCCTACATATTCAAGCTTCTCGGCAAGAAAATCAGGTAAATCTTTTTTATCGACTATCCAACCTTGATTTTTTGTCGGGATAGGTTTTGCAGTTTGTATTCCGTCCCAATATACATAAGGATAATCATTGTTTTTACAGGCTGATTTTGCGTATTCAAGTCCGAATTGAGTAGAATTTAGTTTGTCGCAATTTGTATATTCAGGCTGTAAGTCAACTATTTTTCCGTTTGGATAAGCTTTTACATTCCACCCTTTTAACTGAACATATTTAGGAATATCAA
>MFRJ01000053.1:4179-6709 GCA_001784535.1 Candidatus Melainabacteria bacterium GWA2_34_9 | reverse complement strand
CAAAGTTTATATTTATTTTCTGAACAATTAGGACGGATATTTTTTGCAAACAAGTTTTGAGATATAAAAAAAACTAAAAATAATATTAAAAAGATTTTTATAAAAATTTTCATAAATAATCACCTTAAATTCTTATATATAAATCTAATAATAACATGTCTGCACTTATTTCAGCAAAAAGGCGACAAGAATTTGTCGCCTTTTACATAGAAAAAACTATATTTACTTGGTGCTTGCGAGCATTGTGCCTTTTACAATTTGCGCAAAACTTTCTGCTTCAAGGCTAGCTCCTCCAACTAAAGCTCCGTCAATATCTGACATGCCCATTTGCTCTTCAATAGTTGAAGGTTTTACGCTTCCGCCGTATAGAATTCTGATTTTATCAGCCGCATCCTGAGAAGAAACTTCTGCAACGGTGTCTCTAATCATCTTAATTACTCTGTTTGCTTCAGGAGAATCGCATGTTTTGCCTGTTCCAATAGCCCAGATAGGTTCATAAGCTATTACAGATTTAGCGATTTCTTCTTCAGTTAAGCCTTTTAAAGCTGCTCTAATTTGTCCTGATACGAATTTGTCTGTAATGCCTTCTTCTCTTTGTTCTAAAGTTTCGCCGCAGCAGATGATAGGAATTAAGCCGTGTGAAAGGACAACTTTTGCTTTTTTGTTAATCATTTCATCGGTTTCAGAGAAATATTGTCTTCTTTCGCTGTGACCGATTACTATATAGCTTACGCAAAGATCTGCAAGCATAGGAACTGAAACTTCACCTGTAAAAGCACCGTTATCTTCCCAATAGCAGTTTTGTGCGCCAAGAAAAATACCTTTTCCGTGTTCAAGTACATTGCTTACAGCCTGAATAGCTGTGAATACAGGGCAAAGAACTACAACAGGAAGTTTTTCTTTTTGATAATCCATTAATTTTACTTTAATATCTTCGGTAAGTTCTATAGATTCATTAACAAGTTTGTTTAGTTTCCAGTTTCCCGCGATGATTGGTCTTCTTGTCATTTTATATACCTCTTAATTATGTAGGTTGCTAATTATACAAACTGTCATCCTGAGCGAAGCGAAGGATCTGTCCGATAATTTACAGATTCTTCGGGCTAAAGCCCTCAGAATGACAATTTGTAATTTAAGTATAGTTTCTATAATTTTTTAGCTATGAATTCAACAGTTTCAGCAAGTCTTGTTGAATAACCCATTTCATTGTCATACCAGCTGATAACTTTAACCATATTGTCGCCCATGGTCATTGTTAAAGCTGCGTCAACAGAACTTGAGTAAGTTGAACCGATAAAATCTGTGCTTACTAACGGAGCTTCAACGAATTCAAGATATCCTTTTAAGTCGCCTGCTTCAGAAGCTTTTTTAAGAGCGGCATTAACGGATTCTTTTGTTACAGGTTTTTCTGTTCTGGCTACTAAGTCAACAACTGAAACATCAGGGGTTGGAACTCTCATAGCAAAACCGTTTAATTTTCCTTTTAATTCAGGTAATACAAGAGCTACAGCTTTAGCAGCGCCTGTTGTTGTAGGAACAATGTTAAGCGCGCCTGCTCTTGCTCTTCTTGGATCATTGTGTCCGGCATCTAAAAGTCTTTGGTCGCCTGTATATGAGTGAACTGTTGTCATTAAACCTTCAACAATGCCAAATTCTTCGTTAAGTACTTTAGCGATAGGAGCTAAGCAGTTAGTTGTGCAGCTTGCCATCGAAATTACGTTGTGTTTAGCGTTGTCATATGTTTTTTCGTTTACGCCAAGAACGATTGTGTGGTCTTCATTTTTAGCAGGTGCTGAAATAATAACTTTTTTAGCGCCGGCTGTGATATGAGCTTTTGCTTTTTCAGCGTCTGTATAGAAACCTGTTGATTCTATAACAACTTCAACGCCTAAAGCTGCCCAAGGTAATACTGATGGATCTTTTTCAGCATAAAATTTAATTTTTTTGCCGTTTACAACGATGCCGTCTTCATAAGTTGAAACTTCGCCGTCAAATCTACCCATTACTGAATCATATTTGAAAATATGAGCAGCATCAGCAGGTTTTAAGCCAGGATCGTTAATTGCAACATAATCTAATCTGTCAAATGAGCCGTTTTTAACAGCAGCTCTTAATGTGTTACGACCGATTCTTCCGAAACCGTTTATCGCTACTTTTACCATTTAGAAATCCCTCTTTTTAAATGCCTACGTTTTTTGTATAAAAACAAAACTAATATACTGTTGATGCTCTTTTTATAAAGGAAACATAACTTTTGTTCAAGTACCAAAAGTGTTGAATAAATCAATTTTTATTTAAGTAATCCTGAGTTGCTTTATAAAGTGTAGTTTTTACAATTAAAAACCATTGTTACAAAATATTAAAAAAGCTTAATATTCCCAGAGATTTGCAAGTTTTTTATTTAATTCCAAAGCTGTTTTAGTTACAGCAAGCCCGCCTTCACTGGTTTCTTTTATTAAAGGCGACATTAAATTGCCGACTTGGATCATTGCATCAACTACTTCGTCAATAGGAACAAATGATTCTACAC
>MFRJ01000053.1:0-4166 GCA_001784535.1 Candidatus Melainabacteria bacterium GWA2_34_9 | reverse complement strand
TTCTGATGCTGTAACAGCATGAATACTTAAAAATGCGTTTCTTTTTATACAAGGAACTTCCACAAGTCCTGCTATCGGATCGCAAGCCAGTCCCATTATGTTTTTAAGCGCAAGAGCCGCTGAATTTATTATTTGATTGTTATTTCCGCCCATCATATTTATTATGGCAGCTGCTGCCATTGCTGAAGCTACCCCGCCTTCTGCCTGACAACCCGCCACTGCACCTGCGAGAGGCATCCTTTGAGCTATGATTTTGCCTATGCCCCCTGCTGTAAACATTGCATCAATTTGTTTTTCCGGATCGATATTTAGTTCTTCCGAATAAGCCGTTATTATTGCCGGAACTACTCCGCAGGAACCTGCTGTTGGACAGGCTACAACTTTTCCCATTCTCTGATTTTCTTCCATTGTTGCTATTGCGTAGCTTATTATCTTTCCAAAAAGCTTATTACAAGGCAAGTTTTCATTATGTTGATATCTCTTAAAAATCTTATGCGAATCAAGTCCTGACATCCCGCTTTCAGAAAGATGCGGAGATTTTAGTCCGTGTTTTATGGCAGCCTTCATGTTTTCAAGGTGACCGGACATAATTTTTCTAAGCTCAGGAATATCTTTTTCCAGCATAAAAGATTCAAGCTCTTGAAAGGCAAGGGATATCGGTTTTTTGTTTTGGGTTAAATCAATTAATTCTTGAAAATTTTCGATATTTTTCATATATTTTCTTTATTTCTCAATTACATTAATGCTTCTTACGATGTAGACTCCCTGTATATTTTCGAGTTTATTCATTGTTTCAGCTGTTGGTATTGAATCAAGGCAGATTGTCATTGCGGCTTCTTTTCCTTTTTCGTTTCTTTCGCAGTTAAGCGTTGCAATATTGACATTTGCTTCCTGTATAACCTCAGTAACTTTTGATAACATGCCCGGTTTGTCTTTGTGAATCATAAATAAAGTCGGTAAATCACCTCTAATATTTGCCTTAAATCCTTTTATATTATCTATTTCAACTTCGCCAGCCCCAAGAGATTTCCCCGAAATAAACATGCTGGTTTCATTATAAAGCATAAAATCCACTGAATTAGGGTGTCTTGAGGGGTCATTCTTTGTTTCAAATTCAACGAGAATTGATTCTTTTTTTGCAAATTCATATGAGTTTTTGATTCTCGGATCGTCAACTTTGAACCCTAAAATCCCTGCTATTAAGGCTTTGTCTGTTCCGTGACCTTTTCCTGTCTTTGCAAACGAATTATATAAAGTAAATTTAACCCATCCGGGCTTTTTTCCGTATATATTTCTGGCAAGAAGCCCTAATCTAACCGCTCCTGCCGTGTGAGAACTGGAAGGACCAATCATTGTAGGACCGATTATGTCTAAGATAGATATATATTTCATAGTTTAATTGTTTTCTCTTTTATAAAGGTGTATTTTGGGTTTTATAAATGACGTTTTCGAGCTCTTTTAGTTCCTGCATCAATGCGGTAAACAGCTCGAGCGTTAAGCTTTGAGCACCGTCCGAATAAGCATTATCGGGATCATGATGTACTTCTATCATTAATCCGTTTGCGCCGATAACAAGAGCAGCTTTTGACGCTGGAGAAATCAGGTATCTTCTTCCTGTGCCGTGGCTTGGATCAATTATTACCGGTAAATGCGAGTATTTTTTAATAACAGGAACAGCTAAAAGATCAAGAGTGTTTCTTGTAAAATGTGAATCTACGCCCATTATTCCTCTTTCGCAAAGAATAACATTAGAGTTTCCGTTATGCATTATATGCTCTGCGGCAAGTAAAAATTCTCTTACTGTAGCTGCTGCACCTCTTTTAAGGATTACAGGCTTGTTTATTTTTCCTACAGCTTTTAAAAGCTTGAAGTTTTGCATATTTCTTGCGCCAATCTGGACAATATCGGCATAATCCGCAACCAAATCCACATCCTGACTGTCCATAACTTCTGTAGCAATGAGAAGACCTGTCTTTTCTCTGGCTTCTGCGAGATATTTAAGTCCCAATTCTTCTAATCCCTGAAAATCATAAGGACTTGTTCTCGGTTTGAAAGCTCCGCCTCTTAAAACTTTTGCACCGGCTGCTTTTACGGCATGAGCTGTTTTTAAAAGACCTTCTTTGTTGTCTTCTACGCTACATGGTCCCGCCATAACTACAGGCGCATTATTTCCGCCTATTCTTACCCCAAACCCTAAATCTATAACAGTATCAGCTTTTTGACTTTCTCTGCTTGCAAGCTTGAAAGGTTCCTGAATAAGTTTAATTTCTCTTACACCTTCCATAGATGCTAATGAGGAAGGATCAATAAGTTTTTTGTCGCCGATAGCAGCGACAACCGTCATAACATCGCCTCTGTTCAGAATTATTTTGAAGTCGAGGCTCTCCATTTTCTTTACAACGCGCTGTATATCTTCTTCTGTTGCCATTGGCTCCATTACAATTATCATAAAAATTTCCCTTTAAAATATACTCTTGAGCTAAATTTTAGCATAAATTTAAAATCTATTATGGATTTGACATGTCTTTATTGGCTGTTTAAATTAAAATAAAAATATAGTTAAAAAGTTGATAAAATTTATGTTTAGTATAACTTTGCTCCCTGTAAAAAACGAAAAACTAATAAATATAGTTGAATCTCTTGCTGAAGAAATTTGGAATGAGCATTATATTCATATTATCGGGGAAAATCAGGTTAAATATATGCTTAAAAAATTTCAATCAAGTGAAGCAGTTTCTTCACAAATTAAAGAAGGATTTCTTTATTATTTAATTAACCTTAATGATTCTTATGTCGGTTATTTTAGTATAATTTTAAAAGAAGATCATTTGTTTTTAAGCAAAATATATATAAAATTTGACTGTAGAGGAAAAGGTCTGGGCAAAAAAGTATTTCAGTTCCTTGAAAATCTTGCAGTGTATAACAATTTGATGGAAATAATCCTGACTGTGAATAAAAATAATCTTAATTCAATTAAATCATATGAAAAAATTGGCTATGTTGTCACTGAGTCTATTGTTCAGGATATTGGCAGCGGGTTTTTTATGGATGATTACATAATGAACAAAACTTTAATTAAAAAGTTTTGTTAAAAGTGTTGATTAGTAATATCAATTTTTTATCTTGATGTGATTTAAATTAATAGGATTAAAAAATTCTAAATTAGAGAAAAAAATATGCAGATAATAAATAAATCCTCAAAAACTCAAAACAAAAATTTAAGTTTCTCCTCTATAACTCCGTTAGCAGAAGAAATTTTATTGGAACGCCATGGCAAAAAGTTTATAGAAAAAATAAATGTTGTAAAACAGCAATTGCCAACAATAACAAATTCTGAAGTTCTTAATGTTCAAATACGTCCTGACTTTTTTGATAAAAAAGTTGTTAAAATTCAGGCATTTCACGATACAGTACCAGAGAGTCAGGAATACTCCAAGCTTTTATCGATACCCGCAAATTCAAAAATATCCGATTTCAGAAAAGTTATTCAAAACGCTGCTGATCAAGCTACAATTAAAGCTAAGGCGGTTTTAAAAGAAATTATTAATTGAAATCAAAAAATATGGTATAAATAGTTTGATTCGTAATAAACATGTGTTTTTTGCCAACAAATTTATTTATGATTAAAGGAATAATGCAAATAAAATAATGCGATATTTAAAGTATATTTTTGGAGTTCAGCTTCTTCTCGGCTCAGTCTGGAGTTTTTATTATTCGATTTATTGGGCAGGTTTTTTACTGTTAGCGTTGGCTTCAATTATATTAGTTCCCTTGATTTATAAACTTCTTAAAAAGAAAATCAGCGGGTTTAAAGCAGGTTGCCTTATTTTTTCTGTATTTTTTATCGGGTTAAGTTGGTTTGGAGTTTCTTATTTAATGTATTTATTATCACCTGTTGAGAACAAGACAGTTGTTTCTGTTGATGCTAACACTAGTGCTAATAATAATGATATTTCGGTGTATGCTTTTGAACAAAGTCTGATTAATGCAACTCAACCTTGTTTTAGTTCTTATGACAAAGCTTTTTCTAAATCTATCAAGTATCAGGAAGAACAATGCAGCCTTATTAATGATGCTCATCAATCCTGTAATTCGGCTCAGCAGGAAGTTGATAATATCATTATTCCGAATGGTTCAAACACTGAACTAATAAGCCTGTTAAATGA
>MFRJ01000052.1 GCA_001784535.1 Candidatus Melainabacteria bacterium GWA2_34_9 | reverse complement strand
CTAAAACTCCAAGACCGTTTACATTTTCACATATGGTTACAAATAAATGTAATTGTGACTGCGATTTTTGTTTCTGGAAATATCATATTCAGGAAGAAGAATTAACTTTGCCTGAAATTCAAAAATTATACGGACAGGCTAAAAAAGAAGGATTCATGAACAGTATCTTATGGGGCGGCGAGCCTTTATTAAGACAGGATTTCACAGAGATTGCAAAAGCTTCTTATGATAACGGCATGTACACTAAAATGGCTACAAATGGTTGGTATTTGACAGAAAACCATGAATTTGGCAATTATGTTGATTTGATGTTTGTTTCTATTGATGCAATAGGTGAAAAACACGATGTTATAAGAGGAAATCGTTGGGGCTTGTATGACAGAGCCATTAACGGGATAGAATTCTTCAAGAAGCATTACCCTAAAATGAGAATTTATATCTGTGCAACTGTTTCTACCGTTAATGATGCGCAGTCAATCACTGATATAGCAAAGCTTTGTAAAGATCTCGATATTCTTTTGTATTTAACTATCAACAAAAGTTATCAGGATTTTACCGAATGGAGCGGCATAGATAAACTTAAAAAGCTTGAAAGAGACGAAGAACAGCTAGCAGAGCTTGCTAAACATATTAAATCTCTCAAGCATGCTGGATATCCAATAAGAAATTCGGATTATTTCCTTGATTATCTTATTGAGAAGAAAAATTATTATGAATGCCATTGGCCCCAAGTTGCAATGGTTATTTATTCCAACGGCGATGTGTTAAGATGCACAGACAGACAGCCTGTTCCTAGTTTGAATGTCAAAAATATGGATTTAGGCGATATTATTAAGTCAGAAGAATTTATTGGTATTGCTAATAAATGCAAAGACTGCAAAATGGCATGTGTTGGAAACTATGCGCTTGATGCTTCAGGTCTCTGGAGATTTGACTGGGATGCCATCAAGTCTATAGCGAAAATTGCTATTACATAAAGATTTTCATATAAAGAAAAAGAGGAGAAACCATCGGTTTCTCCTCTTTTTTGTGAAAATATCTTTTATTCTTCTGCTTTTTCGTGGCAGGATTCTGCTTTAAGCGCGGATTCAAAGCGTAAAGAAACTACATGCCAGTTAACATTTCCCATGAACGCTTCTATATAGCCTTTTTTGTTCGTTCCATAGTCTGTGCCAAAAGCATGTTCCCATGTATCAAGTATTAAAAGAGGTCTGACAAAGACAGGTACATGTAAATTATGTTGGTCTATAGCAAAATTGTGGATTTTCCCATCTCTATAATTGTAGCCTGTTATAGCCCATCCTGCTCTTGAAGCCATTGCTGCTGCTTTTAGGTCTTCGAGATAAGAATCCCAACTTCCAAAATCTCTTTCGATAGTTGCTTTAAAGGATTCTGTAGGCTCTGTGTATTTGTCTGTCAGGTTTGAAAAATATAATTCGTGCAAAATAACGCCGTTAAGATTATGCGAAAAGTCTACTAAAAGGTTTCTGTATTCTGAATAATTGTGATTTGCAGAGCTTTTGTCTGCAGATTTGAGTTTGTCGTTTACTTCGTTAACTTTTTTTATGTAGCCTTCATAAAGACCGTAATGAAGTTTTAATTGTTCTTCGCTAAAGCCGTCGAGTGTTTTGAAAAAATAGCTAAAATCTTTTGCTTCATATTTATCTATAGTGCTGTGTAGTCTTTCTTCAACTAATACCATTGTTTTCTCCTTTAATGAATATTGAATAAGCTCATTTTTTATATTAATTATTATTATGTTTAAAGATGAAAATTACATCGTTCATTTTGTTATAAATAATTTTAATAGCTTTGTAAAAGTTTACAAAAATAATAAATATAAATTTCATAAAAGTGTTTCCTGTCGCGGGTTTAGGCTTTTTGTAATTGTATTTTTAATAATTAAATATATTTATTTTAAAAATTAGCTAAAGATTAAATTTGGGATTGCCGATATATTAAGTTGAGAGTGTCCATAGGAAATCATGCAATATGTTTTTAACAGAACAGCAACTAAGTGAAAATAATTTGGAAAAATTTCAGAATATATTTTCCGATTCTGAGTCAGAAAAGGGAAAAGAAAAGCATACCGTTTTAATAGTTGATGATGAAGTAAATAATTTGCAGCTTTTAAAGAGGACTTTAAGGCGCAAATTTAATATTTTAGTTGCTACAGACGGTAAAGAAGCTCTGGAAATTATTGATAAGGAAGGGCAAAATATTTCGTTGATTATTAGCGATCAGCGTATGCCTAAAATGACTGGTACAGAGTTTCTTTCAAAGGTTGCGGAAAAGCACCCGTACATTATTAAAATGCTTTTGACAGGGTATAGTGATATTGAAGCAATGATTGACGGTGTTAACAAATGTCAGTTGTTCCAATATATAACAAAACCGTACGAACCTGATGAAATTGAAATGATCATTGATCATGGAATCGAAGCTTATGAGCTTACTTTAAGCAAGAATACTTTGCTGCAGGATTTAAAAGAATTATTTTTTACTACTGTTAAATCAATTTCCAGCGCTCTTGACGCTAAAGATGCATATACTCATGGACATTCTCATAGGGTGACTTTATTTTCGCTGATTCTTGCCAAAGAGATGAATCTTGAAGAAAGTTTTATTGAAGAAATAGAAACAACAGGACTTTTGCATGATATTGGAAAAATTGGCGTTCCCGAAGCTATTCTTTGCAAAGCAGGTAAATTAACTGACGAAGAATATAAAGAAATCCAGGAGCACGCACCAAAGGCTAAGAAAATTTTAAGTAATATTCCAGGACTTACTAATGTTGCTTTATGGGCGAGTTGTCACCATGAAAGATGGGATGGCAGAGGTTATCCTAACGGACTTAGCCTTAAAGATATACCGTTGCCGTCAAGAATTCTTGCTATAGCTGACACTTATGATGCCATGACTTCTAACAGGTCTTATAGAAAAGGGCTTCCTCATGACGTTGCCGTTGAAGAAATAAAAAATTGTGCCGGAAGTCAATTTGATCCTGAGGTTACAGAAGCTTTTCTCAGGGTAGAAAAACTTTTTAGAGAAGCTGCTGTGAATCCTAACGCTTATTACAACGAATACAGCGTTCTTAACAGGAAATATAAAGAAAGCGCTTAGTGAATTTTAGTTTTGAAAAAGCGAGTCGTCTATGGCGACTCGCTTTTTGTTTTAAAATAATGAAAAATTTATACTAAAAATCTGAAATAAATATAAATGGAGCTTAATATTAGCGAAACTATTGTTATGAGCGTACCGTATTTCATAAATCTTAAAAACGAAATAGGATGTCCTGCTGCATAAGAAGCTTCTGAGACTATAACATTTGCTGCCGCGCCTATGATGGTCGCGTTTCCTCCAAGACAGGCTCCCAGCGATAATGACCACCAGAGAGGATGGATGTTCATAACAGAATGAAGTTCTTTTATAAGCGGTGTCATTGTTACAGTGTAAGGAATATTATCTATTATAGCGGATAAAAATCCTGATCCCCACAGGATAAACATTGCTGTGAGTTTTAAATCGCCATGTGTTAATTCTAATAATTTATCAGCCAAAAAATGAATTCCGCCTGTCGCTTCCAGTCCTCCTATTATGATAAAAAGCCCTATAAAGAAAAATATTGTAAGCCATTCAACTTCAAGAAGAATATGTTTCGGGTGTTCAAAAGCTATAAGTATGCTTGCACCTAAAAGAGCTATTGTATAAGCTTCCAGATGCAGTATTCCGTGAAGAACAAACCCGATAATTACAAGTGATAAAACAATTAATGATCTTATCATTAGTTGTTTGTCTGTTATTGACTTTGAGTTATCTAAATTTGCTATATGATCTGCCAACTCGGGCTTGGGGATCAGATCTTTTCTGAACAGATAAGCTAAAATGGCTGTGCTTACTATAAAAATCACAATAATTATTGGTGTTAGTTCCATAATAAAATCATTAAAGGTTAAGCCCGCAGCACTTCCTATAATTATGTTGGGTGGGTCGCCTATTAAAGTAGCTGCACCTCCAATATTTGAAGCAAGAATTTCTGTTATTAAAAAAGGTATAGGGTCAGCTTTAAGTTCTCTGGCTATTACAAATGTTATTGGAATTAAAAGGAATACAGTAGTTACGTTATCAAGAAAAGCAGAAAGAATTGCTGTTAATGCAGAAAGATAAACTAAAACATGCAAAGGGTTTCCTTTTGTGTGTTTTAAAAGTTTAATGGCAAGCCATTCAAATACACCGCTTCTTCCTGTTATATGAACAATTATCATCATGCTTATAAGAAGCGTGATTACACCAAAATCAACATAAGAAAAAGCGCTTTTTGCGGGCAAAATCCCTAGAACTAATGTTAAGGAAGCCCCGATCATAACTGTTGTTACTTTTGGGATTTTATCTATTACTATGAAAATATATGTAAAAAATAGAATAAGTGACGCAATAATAACTTTATTTATGCCGAAAATTAATGAACCATGTTCCATTTAAGCAGACCTCCACTGTTTTATTATTACTTTTATCATTTAATGTAACCATATAATGCCGAAGAAAGTCAATTTTTGATAGATTGTGATTATTGTCATGAATTTATGTTTATTGTATAGTTTCCCTAGTCCTATAAGATAAATATAGTAAAATATTATTGTCATATATATTTAAGTAAATAAGTAAATTAAAAAGAGGAAATTTTTATTGATGAAGATTGTAGTATGTGTAAAGCAAGTACCTGATACTGCGGACATTAGATGGACAGAAAATAACACTATGGTTAGAGAAGGTGTTGAAAGTATTATGAACCCTTTCGATGAATATGCTGTTGAAACTGCTGTCAGAATTAAAGAAGCAAATCCTGATACGGTAATAACAGCCTTAACAATGGGTCCTCCACAAGCAAAAGATGTTTTGAAAAGAGCAGTTGCAATGGGCGCTGATGAAGCAATTCTTGTTTCAGACAAAAAATTTGCAGGTGCTGATACTTGGGCTACCAGTCATACACTTGCAACAGCTATAAAAGAAAAAGTCGGCGATTTTGATTTAATTATCTGTGGACAGTATGCTATTGATGGTGATACAGCACAAACAGGTCCGGGAATTGCGGAACAGTTAGGTCTTCCTCAGGTTACTTATGCTAAAGAAGTTGAATTTACAGGCGGAAGTACCGTTGTTATTAAACGTGAAGTTGAAGACGGCATTCAAAAAGTCGAAATGCAGCTTCCCGGTTTAACATGTATGTTGAAATGTGATTATGAACCAAGAATGCCTTCGATTAAAGGCACAATGAAAGCTAACAGAACTCCTATTGCTGAATACGGAATGGAAGATTTAGGGCTTGATCCTGAAACTGTTGGAATAAAAGGTTCACCTACTTTTGTATCAAGAGCTTTTAGACCTGAACAAAGAAACGCAGGCGAAATTATAAATGCAGCTGATGCAAAAGAAGCAGCAAGAGCGCTTCTTGAAAAACTCAAAGGCGATAAAGTCCTTGTATAATTTTTAATAAAGGGCGAGCGAGTCGCCGTAGGCGACGGAAAGCGAGCCCAAAACAAACCTTTCCCCCTTTGAAGGGGGTAGATAAAAAGAAATAATAAATACAATTATGGAGAATAACTTAATGAGTGAATACAAAGGTATTTGGATAATAGCAGAAAGAAAATCCGATAATGCAATCGCAGGCGTTACTTTAGAACTTATTAATGCAGCTAAAGAACTTTCAAGTCAATTAAGCGGTGAAGAAGTCGGAACTATTTTGTTCGCAGGAAATGAAAATGTTGATGATCAAATAAGAACAATTTCTGAAGCAGGAAGTGATAAAGTTTATCTTGTTCAGAATGAAAATCTTGCTCAATATTCAACAGAACTTTATACAGATGCTCTATGTCAGGCTATCGAGCAGAAAAAACCTTCTATGATTCTTGTAGGCGCTACAACAACAGGTAGAGATTTTGCTCCCAGAGTAGCTTCCAGATTAAATACAGGTTTAACAGCAGACTGTACAGCTTTAAGTATTAATGAACAAGGCTTGCTTGCTGCTACAAGACCGACTTTTGGCGGAAACCTTATGGCTACAATTTTATGTAAAGTTGCAAGACCTCAAATGGCTACAGTAAGACCAAAAGTATTAGCAAAACCTGAAATGAACCATGGCACAGGTGCAGTTGTTGAACAAATTAACGTAAATCTTGATGCTTCAAGAGTTAAAGTAAAATTACTTGAATGGCTTGGTGCTGCTCAAGCTAGCAATCAAAAAATCGAAGAAGCTGATATTATAGTAGCGGGCGGACGCGGAATGAAAACCGCTGAAGGCTTTAAAGTTCTTGATGATCTCGCTCAAGCTCTTGGCGGTGCTGTTGGTGCAAGTCGTGCTTGCGTTGATGCAGGTTGGAGAGCTCACTGTGATCAGGTTGGTCAAACAGGAAAAACAGTTTGTCCTAAAGTTTACGTTGCTTGCGGAATTTCAGGTGCTATTCAGCATTTGGCAGGTATGACAGGCAGCGATATCATCATAGCAATCAATAAAGATCCTGAAGCTCCTATTTTTGGAGTTGCTACCTACGGAATCGTTGGTGATCTTTTTGAAATCGTTCCTGCGCTTA
>MFRJ01000051.1:6758-7660 GCA_001784535.1 Candidatus Melainabacteria bacterium GWA2_34_9 | reverse complement strand
CAAGAGTTGATGCCAGAACTATTGATTTTTCAAAGCTGATAGTACAACCTGGGGATCAACAGCTTAATTTCTTTTCTTTCGAGCCTAATAGACCAATAAGAGAACAAATTCCATGCTATTTAACAAGAACCAATAAAAAAACCCACGATATAATACTTGCCAATCTTGATAAATCACCGATGTATGCAGGACTTATCGGAGGAAAAGGTCCTCGCTACTGTCCTTCGATAGAGGATAAAGTCGTACGCTTTGCCCATAACGAATCTCACCATATTTTTATAGAACCGGAAGGCAAAAATACTTATGAAACTTATGTTCAGGGGTTCTCAACAAGCCTTCCTGCGGACGTACAGCTTCAGATGCTAAGGTCTTTGACCGGTCTGGAAAATGTTTTTGTCGTGAAACCTGCTTATGCTGTTGAGTATGATTATATTCCTGCTGTTCAGTTAACCCATTCTCTTATGACAAAAAAAATAGAAGGATTATTCTGCGGAGGTCAGGTTAACGGAACAAGCGGTTATGAAGAAGCAGCAGCACAGGGACTTATTGCAGGAATTAACGCAGCAAGATTTTGCGAAAACAAAGAATTAATTACTTTGTCCAGAAGCAGTTCTTATACAGGAACTCTCATAGACGATCTTGTAACAAAAGAAATGGATGAACCGTACAGAATGTTAACTTCAAGGTCTGAATACAGGCTTATATTGAGACAGGATAATGCCGATAAAAGACTTACTCCTCTAGGGTACGAAATAGGGCTTATAAATGATACAAGATGGCAGCGCTTTAAGGAAAAACAAAAATTAATTCAGGAAGAAACATACAGGCTTGAAAATACAAGAATTAAACCCGGTGAAGAAACAAATAAAATATTTGCCGAATACGGCGAAGAGATGAAACTC
>MFRJ01000051.1:3270-6747 GCA_001784535.1 Candidatus Melainabacteria bacterium GWA2_34_9 | reverse complement strand
AAAATGTCGAGATCAATCTTAAGTATTCAGGCTATATAGAAAGACAAAATTCCCAGATTGAGCAGGCTGACAAATTCGAAAAAATAAAAATCCCTGAAGATATAAATTATACTGAAATTATTCAACTTTCTAAAGAATCGATAGAAAGATTGTCAAAAATTCGCCCTGTAACACTTGCACAAGCCTCCAGAATAGGCGGGGTAAATCCTGCTGATATTTCTATCCTCATGATAATTCTCGAAGCAAGACGACGCACTAAAACAGAAGTTTAGTCTTTATTTTTCTCCATTTGGCGAGTTAATAAAATCTATTTTTATTGCCATACTTAAAAAATGGAAAATATCAAAAAAACAGTAAACATCAAAATAAATTCGATAGTTATTGAAGGTGAATTGACCATCCCTGAAAATTCAAAACAAATCATTTTATTTGCACATGGCAGCGGCAGCAGCAGATTTAGCCCGAGAAATAATTTTGTCGCCAAAATACTGCAAAAAGAAAAATTAGCCACGCTTTTGATGGATTTACTTACAAAAGAAGAAGATTTAGACTATGAAAACCGTTTTAACATTGATTTATTGGCAGAACGGTTGGTAAAAATAACATATTGGCTGAAAGAAGCGGAAGAAACAAAAAATTTAAATATTGGCTATTTCGGCGCAAGCACAGGAGCGGCAGCAGCGGTAAAAGCAGCAGTAAAAACTGATGTTTCGGCAATAGTTTCCAGAGGAGGAAGAGTTGACCTTGCTGACAAGGAATTATCAGAAATTAAAACACCAATTCTCTTGATAGTAGGAGAAAATGATGATTTTGTTCTTGATGTGAACCAATACGCTCTGAAAAAAATCAACTGTACAAAAAAACTATCTATAATTCCCAAGGCCACACATCTTTTTGAAGAACCGGGAACTTTGGAGGAAGTAGCAAAGCAGGCAGCAGCATGGTTTTTAAAGTTTTTAACTTAAAATTATTTGTTGGGTGTATTTTCTCCGTCGCTGTCCTCGTTCGCTTTGGCATAAGTCAAAATTATTATTTTTATTATAAGTTCGCTCACTGCGGAGGCTCCTACAAAAACACACCCAACTTCAACAATAAACAAAAGAGGCTTAGTATAAAATGATCTATAAAGACAGACAGGATGGCGGTCGACAACTTGCCGAGAAATTAATGAAATTTAAAGACGAAAAACCAATTATAATTGCATTGCCAAGAGGTGGGGTTGTTACGGGCTATGAAGTGGCAAAAATGCTCAATGCCCCGCTGGATATAATTGTTACCCGCAAGCTGGGAGCGCCTTTTCAGCCTGAATTAGGAATAGGAGCAATCGCGCCGAATGACGTTCGCATACTTAATACAGACGCAATAAGGTTCATCGGGATTTCCAAAGATGATATGGAAGAAATTATCCAGCGTGAAACAAAAGAAATGTACAGGCGAATAAAACTTTACCGTGGCGATTTACCACCGCTTGATCTGGAGGGAAAGACTGTAATTATAGTTGATGACGGACTTGCAACAGGAGTTACTGCGGGAGCTGCTGTTTTAGCCATCAATCAAATGACGCCTGAAAAAATTATACTCGCTGTACCAGTAAGCCCTATTGATACAGCCAATAAGTTTCGCAAAGAGGTTGATGAGTTTATATGTCTTAGCGAACCGCCAGATTTTTTTGCTGTTGGTCAATATTATTATGACTTTGATCAGGTATCTGATGAAGAAGTTATTTCATTATTAGAAATTGCAAGAAAAAATAATATTTAAACTAAAAAACGGGTATCTGTCTAACAACTTTAGTAATATAATTGTTTTATATTTAGCAGGAAATAGTGAGATTGAAATATGTTAGACATAAAAGTTATTAGAGAAAATCCTGATAAGGTTAATGAGCTTTTAAAAAGACGAAATGCCGAACTATCTATTAATGAAGTCCTTGAAATTGATAAACAAAGAAGAGAAGTTCAGGGAAAAGCTGATAATTTGAGGGCTGACAGGAAAAATATTTCTCAACAGGTTGGCGTACTTAAAAAAGAAGGTAAAGATACAACCGAAATACAGGAAAATGTTAGAAAACTCGGCGAAGAAATAAAAGGGCTTGAAGAAAAAGAGCTTGAATTTAACGAAAAACAAAAAACCCTTCTTCTGAATATTCCTAATACTCCTGATGAAACCACACCTGTGGGGCATGATGAGTCTGCAAATACTGTTATAAAAACCGTTGGAGAAGTTCCTCAAAAATCATTTGAAGTAAAAGCCCATTGGGATATTGGCACAGAGCTTGATTTACTTGATTTTGAAAGAGGAGTTAAGATTTCAGAGTCAAGATTTACAATTTATAAAGGCAAAGGCGCAAGGCTTGAGAGAGCTATAATAAACTTTTTCCTTGATGTTCATACTACAGATCACGGATATACAGAAATATTACCGCCTTATCTCGTAAATTCTGCTTCTATGAGAGGAACAGGGCAGCTCCCGAAGTTCGCTCAGGATATGTATAAGTGCGAAGAGGAAGACTTATACCTGATTCCCACTGCAGAAGTGCCTGTAACTAATATTTATGCAAATGAAATTCTGAATGAAGAAGACTTGCCTAAATATATGGCTGCATATACACCTTGTTTCAGAAGAGAAGCAGGTTCAGCCGGCAAAGATACAAGAGGTTTAATCAGACAACACCAATTCAATAAGGTTGAACTTGTAAAACTATGCACTCCAGAGGATTCCCCTGAAGAACATGAAAAACTTACCCGCAACGCAGAAAGAATGTTGGAATTGCTCGAACTTCCGTATAGAAGAATTGAACTTTGTACAGGTGATATAGGATTTAGCGCCCAAAAATGCTATGACCTCGAAGTATGGCTTCCTTCTTCAGAATGTTATAGAGAAATTTCCAGCTGCAGCAACTTTGGGGATTACCAGGCAAGAAGAGCCGGTATCAGATACCGCTCAAAACTTTCAGGAAAACCCGAATTTTTACATACAATAAATGGTTCAGGACTTGCAGTAGGCAGAACTTTTGCCGCAATCCTCGAAAACTTCCGGCAAGAAGACGGTTCTGTCCTTATTCCAAAGGTTCTCCAGAAATATTTTGGCGCAGAAGTTATAAAGAAATAATCTCTATTGTCATCCTGAGCGGAGCGAAGGATCTGTCCATTTGGGAACTTAAAGCGATATTTGTAATTTGGATAGATTCTTCGGACTAAAGTCCTCAGAATGACAAGGAAAATGTTTCAAAAAGCCCCTTAGCTTCCAAGCTAAGGGGCTTTTAAATATTTATTAGTTAATCTAATTAAGCGTTTTCGATAGCTGTAGCTTTTTCATTAATCATCATTGAGAAAACAGCTGCTGCAAAAAGTGAAACAGCGCCGATTATAAAAGCGTATTCCCAGTGATAGTTGTCTTTTGTAAGAGTTGGACATTGACTAATAAACCATGCCAGCAAAGTGCATACTAAAACTTGAGGACCTGCTATAAAGATAT
>MFRJ01000051.1:0-3259 GCA_001784535.1 Candidatus Melainabacteria bacterium GWA2_34_9 | reverse complement strand
ATTACAGAACCCTCTGTGCCTTTTTTAATGTATTTGCTAACCATTGCAAAAGGAAGAGCAAGAATTGAAGCCCAACCAATACCCGCAACAGCCATACAAAAAGCAACCAATTTCACGTTTGTGGTAAATGTCATAGCTAAAAACGCTAACCCCATTGTCAAAAGTGAGAATGCATGAACATTTTTGTTGCCTAATTTTGAGGATAAGATTCCGATAGGAAGTGAAACAAGGAAACAAATTAGGTTAAAAATTGCAAAACTTATTGATGCAAAGTTTGTTCCTTGATTTACTGCATTTTCAAAGGATTTTTTCACTATTTCTGTTGCATTTGTAAGATCAGGAACTGCAAACACATTATGAATTGCAAACTGGGTAAAGAAAATAAACATACTCATTACCCCAATCCAGGTGAATAACTGCATTACGCATATTTTTGAAACATCGGGAGATAATTTAAAGAACCCGACCATAGAATTCCAAAAATTGTCTTTATTTTCTGTTGTTTCTTTGGTTTCTACTTGTGCAGGTTTTGAAACAAGCTCTTTTGTTGTGCTGCATGTCCAGATTGTTGCCAGAGTAAAAGCTAATGAAGCCATTACGAATTGTGCAGATATACTCATCTGGTAATCAAAAGCCCATTTTAGTAAAGGAGCTGTTCCTGCTGCTACAACAGAGCCGAGTCCAATTGCAAAACTTAAGAAAGAGTTAGCAATTGCGTGCTGTTCCTGTGGTATATTATCAGGAATCATAGCTCTATAAGGACCTTGAGCCGCGTTAACGCTTCCGTCAATAATCCAGATGGTAATTGCGGCAAGCAATAAAGCTGACCATACAGGTAAATTTTGACCTAATGAAGAGCCAAAGAAATTTACGATATTGGCAGAATTCGGGAATGCCCATAACGCCAAACTTGCTAAAAGTGCACCAATTAAAAGAAAGGGTCTTCTTTTTCCGAATTTTGTATTGAGATTATCACTCATTGCCCCGATAATTGGCTGTACAATCATACCTGTAAAAGGTCCTGCAAGCCAAATTAATCCAAAAATAAGAGGAGAAGCTCCAAGACCTTCTGTAACAGGTCCTGAAAGAATAATTCTCATCTGCCATGCAAATTGCAGTCCGAAAAATCCCAGACAAAAGTTCAATAATTGTGCATTTGAATAGAGTTTTTTCCCGTCTGTGTGTTTTTCCATCTCAATCGTGTTTTGTTCCATTGTTTCCATTGCCATTGAGTGCTGTCCTCTTTTCTTTATTTTAGGAATACTTCGACCCTTGAGTCGTTTTGTCACCCTGAATCAAGTTCAGCATGACATTATTATTTTAATAATAGAATTTAAAAAAATTATAAGATAAAAATTTGTTATGAATTGTAAAGTTTTGGCAATTTTTTTTATTCACAAGCTTTATATAAGCAGTTAGCGAATTATTAAGTTAGAAACAAAAGGTTTATTAAAATGCTCGTAAATTGTAATTTAAGAAATTTTAATTATTTTGATAATTCAAAAAATTTGAATAAACCTCATTTTGGCACTAGCAATAATGATAAAGTTGAATTGAAAGTAAAAAAACTTGATAAAAATGCAAAACTCCCCGTTTATTCCTCTGAAGAAGCAGCAGGGATGGACTTAACAGCTATAAATAAAAACCCAATAGTCATAAAACCCGGCGAAATGAAATTTATTCCGACAGGTCTTGCTTTTCAAATTCCAAAAGGCTATGAACTTCAACTCAGGGCGAGATCCAGTATGGGAAAAATGGGCTTGATTCCCGCACCGGGGGTTAGTACGATTGATTCAGACTTTAGAGGTCATCTCGACGTTATGGAAAGAAACATCTCTAATACTCCAATAACTATTGAACCTGGAATGAGATTTTGCCAAATGGTGGTGATGCCTGTGCCTAAAATAAATATTAAAGAGGTTAAACAGCTTTCTAAAACCGTAAGAGGTGATAAAGGAATAGGTCATACAGGAAAATTTTAATTATTATTAAGATATATTAATTCTGCTTTCTCAAACCTAAAGTTTTTGTATTTCATGGACGATTAAATACATATCAGAAAAGAAAGGTATGTGTTAAGGAACTAAGGAGAAAGCTATGCATTACTACACACCATGGGCAGGAGCTTATGAATTTAAGTCCGAATTGAAAGAAATTCTTCAATCCTGGAAAAAACAGATTGAGTTTATTATTAACAAAATTAATGAAACCGATAAAAAAATAGCTGGTTAAAAAGAAAAGAGGTTGCCTGTCAGCCTCTTTTCTTTTTATGTAGCCATGTAGGGTGAGTTTTAACCCACCACTATAAATCTGAACCGCTCAAAATTAAGCTATTTTTTTAATTTGGTCAATCTCGTCTTTTTGCTTACTGTAAGCCTTATATAAATCATAATTGCTTTGCAGATTCATCCAAAATTCAGGCGTAGTTCCAAAAAGATTAGAAAGTTTTAAAGCCATTACAGGAGTTATACCTCTTTTTTCATTGTAGATTTCACTTATAGTTTTAATTCCGACTTTTAAAAATTCAGCTAATTTTGCTTGAGTAATGTGTAAAGGAATAGCAAATTCCTCTTTTAAAATTATTCCAGGATGTGTATAAGGTCTTATTTCCATTTCAGATGCCCCCTTTATTTATGATAATCAGTAATATAAACTTCTTCTGCGTTTCCGTTGATAAATTTAAAAACGATTCTGTACTGGTCGTTAATCCTGATACTACAAAAATCTTTTAAATCACCTTTTAAATGCTCAAATCTATTTGCAGGCGGTACAGATAAATCCTGCTCTTTAAAAGCAGAGTGAACCATATCAAGTTTTCTTTTTCCTGTTTTACTTATCTCAACAGGAAATTTTCTTGAAGTTCCACCATTAAAAATAAAATTTGTTTCTTTGCATTTAAAACTTATAATCATATAGATATATTATCACCATACGATAACTTTTTCAAGGCGTAAATAATTCTCTTTTTTAAATTCTAAACATATTATTTACACTAATTTCTGTTTTGAATATCCTTATACATATAAGCAATGTTGTCATCTTAATTAAAAGGCAAAAACTCGGGGCAGAAATACATAGTGAGGCGTGTTAAAGCACTTGGACAAGATAAATTTTGATGATGGATATAACAGATAAACCTCTGTATTGAGGGTATGATGTTGTAGTGTTTTAATTAGCTGGAATCGAGTAAGAGGGAAAATAATGAAAAAGTTTTTGAATAAAAGAAATATACTGCTTTTTATCGTATTAATACTTATTT
>MFRJ01000050.1:2233-9444 GCA_001784535.1 Candidatus Melainabacteria bacterium GWA2_34_9 | reverse complement strand
CTAGCTATTTCGCACCACTTATGCAAAGTTTCAAGAGGAATGACATCGACGTGGCATGCTATTTGAAAAACACTGTCAGCGCTTGTATAAACAATCGGAAATCCTCTTTTAACATGTTCATCCCCGAGATTATCAAGGATAGCAGTTCCTGAAGCAGGAATATTTCCAAGTACACCACCACAGTTTGTTTTTTGAATAAATTCATCAATTAAAGACTGAGGAAAACCATTAGGATAAGTTCTGAAAGGTTCTTCTAGAATCAGACCTGCTATTTCCCAGTGACCTGTTGTAGTATCTTTTCCTTCAGAAACTTCAAGCATTTTTCCAAAACTGGCAATAGGGGAAATATTTGGTTTAACACCTTCAATATTGTCAATATTTCCAAGTCCCAGTTTTTCAAAATTTGGCAGTTTCAATCCATTATTAAACTTGGCGACATTTACAAGAGTATTACACTCCATCAAATCTCCGTATTTCGGAGCATCCTGCATGGCACCGATTCCCATACTGTCAACCACAATCACTACAGCTCTTTTCATTCTCAAACTCCTATTTTGCTCTTTTTCGATATTAAGAATAATATCAGAATTTTATATAAACTAATATATTTTTTAAAGAATATTGCAATTTAATTAAATAAAACTGAATATTTTGATTTGATTTTTCAAAGATGACAAATTTAGTTATAATAATTATTGTTATGAAAAAAGAAAATATACTTGAAATAAAAAATCTAAACATAAGCTTTCAAATGGAAGATGAGCTTGCAAGGGCTGTGCATGGAGTTGAGCTTACCCTTGAGAAAGGAAAAGTTCTCGGCATCGTCGGCGAATCAGGTTGCGGAAAATCCGTAACAGCCATGTCTATAATGAAATTACTTCCTTCAAACGCAATTATCGAGTCAGGAGAAATCTTGTACAACGGAGTAAATCTTTTAAATCTTTCTCAAAACGAAATGCAGAAAATAAGAGGAAGCAAAATTTCTCTAATTCCTCAGGATCCTCTTACATCTTTAAATCCGCTTTATACTGTAGGGGAGCAGATTATTGAAACCATTGAGTATCACAGGGGAATTTCCAGAAAAGAAGCGACAGAAATAGCTGTAGAATCTCTTAAGAGTGTAAAAATTCCTGAACCCGAAAACAGATTAAATGACTATCCTCATCAATTTTCAGGCGGAATGAGACAAAGAGCTATTATTGCTATGGCTTTATGCTGTAATCCTGAATTAATTATTGCAGATGAGCCGACAACTGCACTTGATGTGACGGTTCAGGCGCAGATTCTTGACCTTATAAAACAAATTCAGGCAGAAAGAGGAACTTCATTAATATTTATCACGCATGACCTTGGGGTTATAGCGGAATTTTGCAACCATGTTGCGGTTATGTACGCAGGAAGAATCGTTGAATACGCGCAGGTTGAGGATATTTTTAATAATCCTTTGCATCCTTATACGAAAGGACTTCTGGAATCTCTGCCATCGCCTGATAAAGAAATTTTAAATGTAATTCCGGGGCAGCCTCCTGCAATTACGGAAAATATCCCCGGGTGTGTTTTTCACCCGAGATGTCCTTATCGAATGGATATTTGCGATAAAGTAGACCCTGTTTTAACCATAAAAGAAAACAACCAGCAGGTTTATTGCCATTTGTATGATTAACAAATATTAAAGCACTGAAATTCCGTAAAAATTACCGTTAGATAGTTTGTTTTTGCGATGAAATCCTGCAACCGTGAGAACTCCTACCAGTTCGCCGTCTTTGTTTACAACTGCCGCTCCAGATAACCCATGTGGATTTACTTTGTCTTTGAGAAAATCTGACTCTACTTTTATACAATTTGCTTTACAGCTAATTCCACCATTTTTAGAACTAACAAATCCTTCATATTTAACAGGTATTGCTTTAGGTCCTTTAAAGTTCATATGATATCCGACTATATAAACAGTTTCACCTCTTTTAGGCATTTTTTGAGTAAATTTTACAGGATTTGATTTGGCAACTTCAAAATTTTTCTCCATTTCAACTTTTAAAAGACTAAAATCTATTTTATTAAACTCAACGTGCTGTTTAACAGGATTTGATATACGTTTTCCTTTGTTGTTGAATTTCCCGATAGCAACTAAAGAAACTTCTTTTATGCCTTCAAATAAATGAGCAATTCCTAAAAATAAATTGTTTTCAACATTAACCGCATTTGCAACGCTAATCCTTTCTTCAACAAACTTATCCTTGGCAAAAGCGCATTTAACTGATCTTCTGACATCTGCTACTTTTCTCGGGACAAGATATTTTTCGCCCAGGCAATTCATCTGAACAAAACTTTTCCCTGAAAAAGAAGGAGTTTGTCTGTTTTGATAATTATTAAAATTACTGTTACAAATCATTCAATAGAGTCCTTTTTAATTAAATAGAAATATTAACTTCTTTTAAATATCTTTTAACAGTATCAATGCTGATACCAAAAAGATTGCCTGTAGACATATTAGTACTTGAATTTACGGTCCCTTTGCCCTGAATGCCTATTAGCTCGCCTTTTTTATTTACAATTGCACATCCTGAAAGACCTTCTGTATTAAGATTATTCTTTAAAATATCGGAGTTTATTTGAAAATAACTTGAAGAAGCACCAAATTCTTCATCAACAAACAAACTGGGCTTGCATGAACCTGTATATTTTGCCGGTATTACTTTGGGTCCTGTAAGATCAGGATGGTATGCTACTATATAAATATCTTCTCCTGTCGACGGCAGTCTGTCAGCTAACTTTACAGGACTCGATTTGGCAATTTGCCATTTTTTAGGAATTTCAACATTAAAAATTCCTAAATCCCAATTATTATTTTTTCTATGTTTAGAAACAGCATTTACAGAACAGGAACTTTGATTTCCTTTTCCTTTATTTATTTTTCCAATACTAAGCTCTTCGATTTTTTTGAAATGTTTCCAGAAATGCGAAATTCCCAAAAATATATTATCTTTCATACAGACTGCATTTGAGCAATAAGTATTATTTGCATCTTCGGCAAAAGAAAATTTAACTGATCTTCTGATTTTTTCTACTGCTTTTGGAACAAGGAAAGTTTCATCAAATAATTTCATCTGCACAAAACTTTTCCCTAAAAAAGAAGGATTTTGTCTGTTTTGATAATTATTAAAAGTAATATTATTTATCATATTTATTAAATTCTACTCGCCTTGCCAGTTATAAACTGATTCTTTATCTTTAGTGCCATCAATAAAAGGTGCATAATTTGTAAAAGTTAAATCGTCTTGAGTTTGTAATTCTTTCTTCATTTCATTTATCCACTCGTGATTTATATTGTCACCGCTATAAACAGGCTTTACAATATTTCCCCAGGGATCAAGAATTACTGACTCTTTTCCCCAGGTTGAGGGCTTGCTTAAATCCGCAGTTTTGTCCAGTCCTACAACAACAAAGACATGATCTGCAATATTGGAGTCTTTAATTTTTTCATCATAATAAGCTAATGGATTTAAATAAAATTCTTCACGGTTCTTAATCTCTGAAAAGGCTGCAACAAGAGCAAAATTTGCACCTTTTTTATTTTCTGCCAGATGTTTAGCTGCCAATATAGCATTTTCGGTACAGTTTCCCATATGCATTGAAGGGGCACATTGAGCAGTAATTTTTACAAAATCGTCAATGCTTGTTCCTTTTCTTTTTTTGTCTAAAAATACTCTATCTGTCATTAATTTATGTTTAAAATCATTTATAGAATAATCTTCGGCGAATCTTGTCTTTTTGAACGAATCTTCATCAATGTCTTTATTAGTTGAAAATAGATTCAAATCCTTAACATAATTAAATGATTCTTGGGCAAGTTTTAAATTATTTGCAAGCTGATTGTTACAACCAAAAGACAAAAATCTTGCTTTTATTGAATCAGATGGAATTTGGGCTAATGGAATTAAATTATTGTCTATTATTTTATTATTATTAATAACTTTAGTTTGTTTATCGTTTTTTTCTTTTACAAAATTAAAACCATTTAAATTTACACTTCCAATCATTTAATATTTTCCTATTTAAATAGTTTACTTCTATACAAAACACCTCAAGCTGAAAAATTGCTTAAAAAAATTAAATTAAATACTTGATACAAAATCATGTTCGTGGTTTTTTAGATAATGACACTTAATGTGAGTAAGTATCGATTTCTATTGACAGTCATTCTTTAGCAAATATGATAAATATTCATGTGCAAAGTATGAGTTAAAAAACATCATCAGTTTAAAAGCTCATTAACTTTGTAAAAGTGCCGGTGTAGCTCAACGGCAGAGCAACGGTTTTGTAAACCGTAGGTTGTAGGTTCGAATCCCATCACCGGCTATTTCTAAAGTGGGTAGGTGCCCGAGTGGCTAATGGGGGCGGACTGTAAATCCGCTGGCTAACGCCTACGGTGGTTCGAATCCACCCCTGCCCAATCTTTTCTTTTTCGAGAAGTGAAAACTTTACGAAAAGCGAAGATAAAAACCCCAATTGCCCATGTAGCGCAGGGGTAGCGCATTCCCTTGGTAAGGGAAAGGTCACGAGTTCAAATCTCGTCATGGGCTGAAAATATCCCCACAAAGTAATGTGATACATAATATAGACGGTATCAAACGATTGTTAATTTAAAAAGGAGAGTTTAAAATGGCTCGCGAAAAGTTTGCAAGAACTAAACCACACGTTAACGTAGGTACAATTGGACACGTTGACCACGGCAAAACAACATTGACAGCCGCAATAACTGCAAGTTTAGCTGCTGTAGGACAGGCAACTGCTAAAAAATTCGATGAAATCGATGCAGCTCCTGAAGAAAAAGCAAGAGGAATTACGATCTCAACAGCTCACGTTGAGTATGAAACAACAGCAAGACACTATGCTCACGTTGATTGCCCTGGACACGCAGATTATGTTAAAAACATGATTACTGGTGCTGCTCAGATGGATGGCGGTATTCTCGTTATATCAGCTGCTGACGGCCCTATGCCTCAAACAAGAGAACACATCCTTTTAGCTCGTCAGGTTGGCGTACCTAAATTGGTAATTTTCCTTAATAAATCAGATATGGTTGATGACGAAGAACTTTTAGACTTAGTTGAATTAGAATCAAGAGAACTTTTAAGCATGTATGAATTTGATGGAGATAATATTCCATTTATTCGCGGTTCAGCTTTAAAAGCTCTTGAAGCAGTTCAAGCTAATCCTAAAATTAAACGTGGCGAAGATAAATGGGTTGATAAAATTTGGGAATTAATGGATGCAGTTGATGAATATATCCCAACTCCTGAAAGACAAATTGACTTACCATTCTTAATGCCGGTTGAAGACGTATTCTCAATCACAGGTAGAGGAACAGTTGCTACCGGAAGAGTTGAAAGAGGAAAAGTTAAAGTTGGCGAAGAAGTTGAACTTATCGGCTTTGGTGAAACAAGAAAAACAGTTGTTACCGGTGTTGAAATGTTCAGAAAAATGCTTGATGAAGGTCTTGCCGGAGATAACGTAGGTCTTCTTCTTAGAGGCGTTAACAAAGAGCAAATTGAAAGGGGTCAAGTACTTGCTAAACCTGGTTCAATTAAACCTCATACAAAATTCACAGCTAACGTGTATGTATTGAAAAAAGAAGAAGGCGGAAGACATACCCCATTCTTCCCAGGATACAGACCACAATTTTATATCAGAACAACTGACGTTACCGGTTCAATCAAATTTGATCAAGAAATGGTAATGCCTGGTGACAACGTAGTTATGAATATTGAATTAATCGCACCTGTTGCTATCGAGCAAGGTATGAGATTCGCTATTCGTGAAGGCGGAAGAACAGTTGGAGCTGGTGTTGTAGATAAAATCGTTGAATAAGTTAAATACAAAATTGCAAATGCCTAACAAGGCATTTGCAATTTTATTAAATTAATCAAAGAAAGGTAGATATACTAAATCATGGCAACTAAGCAACAAAAGCCACAAAAAAAACAAAGAATCAGAGTATGTTTAAAAGCATATGACCATCGTTTAATTGATGCTTCAGCAGAAAAAATTGTTGAAACAGCAAAACGCACTGATGCCAAGGTTGCCGGTCCTATTCCGCTACCTACCAAACGTAGAATATATTGTGTTTTGAGATCACCTCACGTTGATAAAAAATCAAGAGAACATTTCGAAATGCGTATACACAAAAGAATAATTGATATTCACGAACCAACAAAACAAACAACCGAAGAGCTGAGCAGATTAGATTTACCTGCTGGTGTTGACATTGAAGTTAAGTTGTAATACAACTATATAAAATTGAATACATTAGTAGTTGAATGTGATCTACGGCTTAGAAAAAAGTTACGTAGCGCTCACAAAGAGAGGAAAATAAAGTGACTCTAGGATTATATGGTGAAAAACTAGGGATGACTCAAATTTATAATGAAGATGGTATTGTCATTCCTGTAACAGTTATAAAAATTGAAAAATTAACAGTAACTCAAATCAAAACCCAAAAAACTGATGGTTATGATGCTATTCAGGTAGGGTTTTCAGAATGTAAAAAGAAAAAAGTAACAAAAGCACAAATTGGCCATTTAGAAAATAATAAATTGCCAATTTTTAGGCATTTAAGAGAATTTAAAGTTGAAAATCCTGTAGATTATAAAGTAGGTCAAGAAATTGACTTATCTATAATAGACAATGTAGAAAAAGTTGATGTAACATCAAAATCTATCGGTAAAGGTTTTCAAGGTACAATAAAACGTCATAACTTCTCAAGAGGACCAATGAGTCACGGTTCAAAGAACCACAGACTACCTGGTTCTATTGGTGCTGGTACAACTCCCGGAAGAGTTTACAAAGGCTTAAAAATGGCGGGCAAAATGGGCAACAAGCAAGTAACTATTGTAAAACTTAAAGTTGCTAAAATTGATAAAGAAAGAAGCTTATTGCTAATAAAAGGATCTGTTCCCGGTCCGGAAGGCAAAATAGTTAGAGTTCAGCCTTCCAGAACCAAATGGAATTAGAATAATTAATAATTTGATTCAAGCAAAATAAAAATAATATTTGAGGAAAAATATAATGTCTAAACAGTTAGTAATACATAATAGCGATGGAAGCCAAGCAGGTCACATCGATATAGACGAAAAAGTATTTGGCGAAGAACCAAATGTGCATGTTATGCACCTTGCGGTAAGACGTCAATTAAGCAACGCCCGCTCAGGAAA
>MFRJ01000050.1:0-2202 GCA_001784535.1 Candidatus Melainabacteria bacterium GWA2_34_9 | reverse complement strand
AAACCTCGTGATTACAGTTTTGCTATGCCTGCAAAAGCAAGAAGACTTGCCTTAAGATCAGCTTTATCTGCAAGAACTGAAAGCATTAAAGTAATTAAAGATTTCTCAGCTATAGCTACACCAAAAACAAAAGAATTTGTAAAAATCTTAAATTCAATGAATTTAAGCGGAAAAATTCTTGTAGTAGCTGATATAAATAATGCAGAAAACCAACACTTAAAATTATCTTCAAATAATGTACCTAACGTTAAGTTGATTTTACCTTCAAACCTTAACGTGAAAGACCTTTTAGAAGCGGATAATATTGTGATAACTGAATCTGCAATAAAAGATATAACAGAGAGGTTGACTAAATAAAATGAGTAGTTTAAGACAAGGACAAGAATACTTATATCAAGTAATCAAAAGACCTCTCATTACGGAGAAGTCAAGCAGTCAAACTGCATTAAGCAAATATACTTTTGAAGTATTAAAAGATGCAACAAAAGTAGACATTCAAAAAGCTATAGAACTTCTTTTTCCGGGCAGAAAAGTTAAGGATGTAAGAACTATCTATATGCCAAGCAAAGAAAAAAGACGCGGTAAAAAAATGGGAAGAACTCAATCTGGTAAAAAAGCAATTGTAACTATTGAGGGCGAACCTATTGAAGAATTACTAGGAGCATAAAAATGGCTATTCGTAGAATAAAACCGACAACACCTGGTCAAAGATATGTAATGGTTACCGATTTTGCGGAATTAACCACCGATAAACCGGAAAAATCATTACTGAAATTTAAAAACAAAAGATCCGGAAGAAATAATACAGGAAGAATTACTTGTCGTCACAAAGGCGGCGGCAGCAGAAAAGCTTATAGGCTTGTTGATTTCAAAAGAAATAAACATGGAATTCCTGCTGTAGTAAAAACCGTTGAATATGATCCAAACAGAAATGTAAGGATTTCTTTAGTGAACTATGCAGACGGAGAAAAAAGATATATTCTTTCACCAAACGGCATCAAAATCGGTGATATAGTTACTAGTGGACCTGAAAGCGAAATCAGAATCGGAAACGCACTTCCATTAGAGAACATCCCTCTTGGTACTATAGTTCATAATATTGAACTCATTGCTAAAAAAGGTGGTCAAATGGTTAGAAGCGCCGGAGTCGGAGCTCAAGTAATGGCTAAAGAAGGCGACTATGTTACCGTAAAACTCCCAAGCTCAGAAATGAGAATGGTTCGTAAAGAATGTTATGCAACCATAGGTGTTTTAGGAAACCTTGACCATAAAAACCAAAGAATAGGTAAAGCAGGAAGAAATAGATGGAGAGGAATTAAACCTACCGTTAGAGGTAGTGTTATGAATCCTTGCGATCACCCACACGGCGGTGGTGAGGGTAAATGTCCTATCGGTGGACAACCTAAAACACCTTGGGGTAAACCCGCTTTAGGCTATAAAACAAGAAAACGTAAAGCATCTGACAAATTAATTGTCAGAAAACGTAAATAAGGAGAACTTACTTAATGTCTCGTTCATTAAAAAAAGGACCATTTGTCGAAGAGTCATTGATGAAAAAAATCGAAAAGATGAATGCTGCAGGTGATAAAAAAGTAGTAAAAACCTGGTCAAGAGCATCAATGATTATTCCAGACATGTTAAATCATACAATAGCAGTACATAACGGTAAAACACATGTTCCTATCTATATAACAGAACAAATGATAGGACACAAGCTTGGTGAATTTGCACCAACCAGATTTTATCGCGGGCATGCGGGTTCCGCAAAAACCGCAAAGAGGGCATAAACAATGGAAGTAAGATCAAAAGAAAGCTATATCAGAATGCCTGCAAGAAAATTGCGCAGGGTAATAAATGAAGTACGCGGTAAGAAAGTGCCGGATGCATTAAATATTCTTAAATTCATGCCGTATTTTGCTGCAAAAGTTGTTGAGAAAAATCTTGTCAATGCTGTAGCAAACGCATCTGAAAAATGGGGCGTGGTTTCTGATAACTTAATGGTATCTGAAATCTTTGCTGACGAAGGTCCTACCTACAAAAGAGCAAGACCTAGAGCACAAGGAAGAATGTACAAAATTATGAAACGTACATCCCACTTAACAGTTCAAGTAAAAGTTGTTGAAGAAAAGAAATAATTAATCTTATAATAGGAGGCTAACCCTTATGGGTCAGAAAGTACATCCAACAGGATTCAGAATAGGC
>MFRJ01000049.1 GCA_001784535.1 Candidatus Melainabacteria bacterium GWA2_34_9 | reverse complement strand
GGCTGACTATAAAAGCTACAAGAAGTGAAAATATCATTGCAGCGGAAGCCCCAACAGGAATCGGACGCATATAAGGTCCCATAAGACCAGATACAAAAGCCATCGGTAAAAGTGAAGCAACAACAGTAAAAGTTGCAAGAATAGTCGGATTTCCAACCTCGTCTACTGCTTTTATCGCAGTTTCCAGGCTGGCACCTTCGATTTTAAAATGCCTGTGAATATTTTCTACAACTACTATCGCATCATCTACCAGAATCCCTATCGAAAAGATAAGGGCGAAGAGTGTTACTCTGTTTAAGGTATATCCAAACAAATAACTTATTAATAAAGTCAAGGCTAGTGTTACAGGGACTGCAACTGCTACAACAATAGCTTCTCTTTTGCCGAGAGCAAGAGCAATAAGGATAATTACAGAAATAGTAGCAATCATCATATGATTAAGAAGCTCATCGGACTTGTCTTTTGCCGTTTCTCCATAATTTCTGGTCACTGTAATCTTTATATCGTGAGGAATAAGCTCGCCTTTTAAAGCTTCAACTTTTTTAAGGGCATCTTCAGTTATAACTGTTGCATTTGCTCCTTTTTTCTTTGATAAAGATATAGTTACAGCTTCAGTGTTTCCGCTATTTTTGTCCCAATTAAAAACGTAATTAGAGGGCTCTTCTGCTGTGTCCTGAATATTTGCAATATCTTTAAGATAAACAGGCGCACCGTTAGAAGTATTTACGACAAGATTGCCTACTTCATCAGAATTATTTAAAAATCCGCCTGTTTGAACAGTAAATTCGCTATTACTGGAAGGGAATTTCCCTGAATCTGTAATGAAATTTGATTTCTGAATAGCTTGGGTAATTTGAAACGGGCTTAAGTTATAGCCTTTAAGTTTTACAGGGTTAAAAGTTACTTTTACTTGCCTTTTTTGTCCGCCGATTATATTGATTTCAGAAACATCGTTTCCTTTCTTGAGTTCATCACCAACTTCCGCTGCTATTCTTCTTAATTCATAGCCCGAGTAATTTTTATCAGTACTTGATAAAGTCAAAGAAAGAATCGGAACGTCATCAATTGAGCGAACTTTAACCAGAGGCTGCGAAACTCCTTGCGGAATCTTGTCATAATTTGACATTAATTTGTTATAAAGCTTGACTATGCTGTTTTCCTGATTTTGTCCTACATAAAACCTTACTATAGTTAAGTTCATGCCAGGCTTGACGATAGAATAAACATATTCAACGCCCTTTATTTCCCACAGAAGCTTTTCCATGGGTCTTGTAACACGAGCTTCAACTTCATGAGCAGACATCCCTGGAGCTTGTACAAATACATCTGCCATAGGAACGATAATTTGTGGTTCTTCTTCTCTTGGAGTAACAACAACAGCAAATATTCCAAGGATTATTGACGCTAAAATTATAAGCGGGGTAAGTTTTGACTGTATAAATGCTTTTGCAATTCTGCCTGATATTCCGAGATTCATTTGATTTCTCCCCCGTCAATAGCTTTTTCAATGCCAGAAGTTATGATTTTATCGCCGGAACTTAAGCCGGATAAAACTTCAACATTATTTCCAAAAGTTTTGCCTGTCCTTATAAGCCTGTAAGAAATAATATTTTTCTCATCAACCGTATAAACCCCTGTTAATTGTCCTTTTTGAACTACGGAATTTTGAGGAACAGCTATAGCTTCTTTTTTCGCTACAGGGATTTTAACTTTTGCGTAACCGCCAGAATTTAAGCTGGACAAGGCAATTTTTACCTTGAAAGTTCTTGTCATTGGGTCAATTATAGGAATTACAGAAGTTATTTTGCTTTTGATATTCTTGCCTTCTGATTCAAGATAAACAGGTGTGCCGATTTTGATTTTATCAATCATACTTTCGTTAATATCCGCCACAAGCTCAAGATTTGAAGGAGTTTCTATCGTTAAAAGCGGCTGTCCGGGAGCTGCCATACTTCCTAAATCTGTATTCTTCTGGACAACAATGCCTGAAACAGGAGCGGTTACTCTTGAATAACTCTGATAAACACCAACCTCACCCAGTCGTGCTTTAGCTCTATTTACTCCGTGCATTGCCCTTTGGTATTGCAGATCGGCAACTTTCTTTTGAGTGGAAATCTGGTCAAATTCCTGTTTTGTCAACACATTTTCTTTATAAAGATTTTCATATCTTTGATAGGTTTTGTTTGAGAGTTTTCTGTTCTGGTCAGCTTCTTCTGCACCTTTTAAGGCTTCATTAACTCCTGCTTGAGCACCCATTGCTTTTTGAGCAGTATCCCTGCTGTCTATAGTTAATAAAAGCTGTCCTGTTCTGACCTTATCGCCTTCTTTTACTCTTAAAGAAGTTACCTGACCCATTATCATGCTGGAAACCACACTTGAAATCTTTGATTTAACAGTCGCAGCAGTTTCATAAAAATCATCCACAGCCGTTTTATTAATAGTTTTTACTTCAACACCGGAAACTTGCGATCTTTCAGAAGCTTTTTCTTTATCAGAAGTACATCCTGCTGTTAATGCAGATAATATTATCAATGAAAGTATTATTTTTTTCATAATTATTTCCTTTTTACTCAATTCCTAAATCTTTAAATAAAATGCCGCTTTCAAAAGAAAGACTTATTAATGCTACTTTATAATCGTTAGTTGTTTTGACAACATCAGCTCTGGCTTTATCAAGATTAACCTGAGCATCAAGAAGGTCTACCATAGGAGATAAAGAGTTTTCCCATCTCTTTAAAACAAGTCTTTTGCCTTCTTCTGCTGTTTTTAAAGCCGAATTTGCAAGCTCAAGATTTTTCTGAGCTTCTTCTACATTTTGACAGGATTCATAAATCTTGTATGCTATTTGATTTTTAAACCCTTCAAGATATTCCTGAGCTTCTATTACTCTATCTTTTGCCTGTAATTTTACATTTTTTGTCTTAAAACCGTCAAAAAGTTCCCAATGCATGGTTGCTCCAGCCATATAATTGTGCCCTTCTGCCGCAAAGGGTGCTCTATGATCATAAAGCTGGTAAGAGCCAAAGCCCGCTACTGTTGGGAAATAATCAGATTCAGCAAATTTTACATTGTTTTTGGCGTTTTCCACTTTTGCTTCAAGGGATTTAATATCATTTCTGGAAGCAATGGCTGTATTTGTATAATCAATATTTTTCAACCCTAATTGTGGCGTTATAGAATTTATATCCACAGAAGTTTGTTTTCCAAGAAGTAAGCCCAATGCTCTTTTTGTAAGACTTAAGTTTTTATTGGTTGAAACAAGATTTTGCTCTGCTTTAGTTACTGCTGTGGAAGTTCTTAAAACATCCGAATAAAGACCTAATCCTGTTTTAAATCTAACCTGTGCTATTCTCAAGTGTTCTTTCGAGTCAACAACAGCTTTTTTAGCAGCATTAACATATTCTTGAGCCGTCATCGCAGACAAATAAGTTTTTGAAACGTTAAAAGAAACTTCTTCCTGCTTTCTAAAGAAATCAAAAGTTTGTGCCGAGTATTCTTTTTTAGCCATATCAAGCCCGACAAAGGATTTTCTATAATAAATAGGCTGTTCTAAAGTTACGGCTGTAAGAAAGTTATTTATTACATTTGGATTATTAAAAGAACCTGGTGCATTGTCTAAATCTCCTGAAGTAAAACGTCTTTGATTTATCCTTAACGCAAAATCCAGAGCAGGATTGTTTGTACTTACAAAAATTTCATCAAATTTAAGATGCGGCATAAGATTGCTTTTTGCTATGCCTATTTCTCTTTGCTGCGCAGAAAGGGAACTGCTTAATGCTTTTAATTCATTGTTGTTTTGAAGAGCACAATTAATTGCTTCTTTTAAAGACAAGGCGGTGGAAGGTTCTATTTCCTGCTTTAAATTATCCTGAGCAAAAACAGGATTTATTATTATTAATAATATTAGAGATATTAAGTATTTACGCATTTTTCAATCCCAACATTAATCTTCTATTTCCAGAGATTCAATTATTTTTTCAACAATTTTGTTAGTAACTTTATAGCAAATTTCGTTTCCTTTTCTATAACCTTCAATTATATTTGCATTCTTTAAAATATTTATGTGTTGAGAAACGTTGGGCTGAGGCATATTTAGATGAGTCACCATCTTTGTTACGTTACATTCTTTTTTCTGAATAAGTCCACAGACTATTTTCAGCCTTATCGGATGAGATAAAGCTTTAAATATTTCTGACATTTCTTCGCATTTAATTTTTTTCATAGTTAAGTACTTCCTAAATATGTTTTTCTAAAATTGATTTAAGCTGTGATTTTTGATGAAAACCTGTCATTCTTTCAACGAGCTTGCCATCTTTAAACAAAAGAAGTGTAGGAATACTACTAACATTGTATTCACCTGCTTTTATCTGGTTTTCATCGACATTTATTTTTGCAAATTTTACTTTGCCGTCAAGTTCTTTTGAAAGTTCATCTATTACAGGACTCTGCATTTTACAGGGTCCACACCATGGCGCCCAAAAATCTACAAGAACAGAAATGGTTGACCTTTTAACTTCATTATCAAAAACTACATCAGAAACTTCTATTGCTTTGCTCATGATTTTTTCTCCTACATTATATAAGTTTATAAATATATTCTTATATTAATATATAGTTTTTAAAAAGTATAGTGCTTTTAATAAAATCTTAATAATTTGTATTTTTTTATAATTTTTATAGGACAAACTTAAAGAGAAGCATTAATTAATGCTTCTCTTTAAGTTTTATATTTTTTATTCATTCTTTTTAAAAGGTAAATAGAAAGTAAAAGCCTACGCCAATAAGAATCAAGCCGGCAACCCAACGGAAGGCAGTATCCACTCCTTTGGAAGCAAGCGAAAACTTACTTAGCGAAATACCAAGTACCAATGCTCCTAAAGGCAAGGCAAATCCGATAGCATAAAATCCTAACAGAAGCATCGCCCATAATATAGCTCCTTGAAGAATTGCAGCGCCCATGACTATAAAAATACCTGGATTACATGGTAGCGAACTAACTGCTACGATTCCACCAAGAGCAAATCCAGTCAATATTGAACCAAATTTATTGTGTTTCATTTTTGACGGGTCGAAATTTCCGAAAGAAATATTAAAGGGCAGGAGTTTCAAAGTAGCTAAGCCAAGTATCACGGCAATAACACCGGCAAAAATTTTCCAGTATCGTCCGAGTGTAATCTGGGCTACCTGTCCGACAAAACCGGAAATAGCTCCTATTATCATCAACGCGACAATTGTGCCTAACATAAATAGAAGTGTTGACTTAACGAGAGCTTTCCTGGTGTCTTGAGTTTGAGTGCCGGAATATCCTGCAACCAGACCCAAAGCAGGAAGTGTACAGCAAGTGCTTGCTATAGCACTTGCTGTGCCAAGTATTAAGGCAAATAAAAGTCCTATCGGCTGGGAAGCTACCAGTTGCAATTTATCTGTTATTTGTTGAATCATGATAAACTCCTTACTGTCTTAGTGACAAGGACAATCTGAACCGCAGCCGCCTGCCATAGATGCTGCCACATAAGCTTGTAAAAGCATTGTTTCGTTTATTTCTCCAGCAACGAACTTTCTGCTTCCATCCTTGTAAACTACAAGAATTGCAGGAGGTGTTGCCTGAGAAGATACTGAAGCATAATCAGTTGATGTGGGTTTTAGTGTGTATAAGCCCACTTTAATATTTTTGGCGCTTAATGCCTTTTGTGCAGCAAGCGCAGCCGTTTTTGTTTTAGCGTTTATGTTCATATTGTTTTTTGCAGGAATATAAATAAAAGCAGCGTCTTGTTTTAAAGCAGCAAAGTTAATTTGGCTTGTTGAATCGATATAGTTGCCTAATATTTGGGTAGAAGCTTTCACAAGGTGTATTGTATTTTTTGCTTTAGTTATTTTAACTTCAGCAGCTTCTGCTTTACAAAATGCCTTAAACACAAGAATAGCAACAATAATAACCAGAACAGCTACAAAGATAACTTTTTTTGATTTATTACTAACGTCAGTTTGATGACAGTCACAATCAGGACCGCATCCACCGTTTGAAGCACCTGCACCTACAGAAACAGCTTCTTGAGAAGAGTATTCTTGTTTCCATTCAATTCCGCAAATTTCAGCAAGCTCTTTTCTTTGCGGATAGCTTCCTTTGTAAACAATCTCATTATTCACCAAAATAAGTGGCAGACAGTCATTTCCTTCTGTCTCAAGTGCTTTTTTGACAACATCATTCTTGGCAAAAGCCGCTGGTTCAAAGGCAAGACCGTGTCTTTCAACTTCAATTCCCTGTTTTTTTAACCATTCTACATCGTTTAAAAATCCTACCAGTTTTGTATCGACATTTGTTCCGCATACACCGCTGGTACAACACATCGGGGGATCAAATACTTGCAATTTTTTCATTTTCATAACCTCCTAAGTTAATTTATCTATCAAGCATCAGTGTTTTTAATTTATCTGCGCCGACAAGTTCTTCGGCAATCCATGGTGATATTACAGTTCTATTAGATAATGTTTCAGTAATTTCACCAATATAGTTAAGCTCATTCAGCCCTTTTGCGCAAAGTGTCGGATCAGTTGTTCCTGAAACAGCAAAACTTCTGTTGATTATCCAACCATAAGGATCGATACCGGCTCTTTGTAAATCACTTTGCAATGCTTTTGCTTCGTGAGTCGGGGTTGCTTCAGGTAGAGCAACTATCAAAACTCTTGTGAATTTAGGATCGCGGATTCTGGGCAAAAGTCCTTTGACTTCATCTGGTAAATCATCGGCAGTTTTTGCAACTTGCTTATGATAGGCTTCCGTTGAATCAAGTAAAAGCAAAGTATGTCCGGTAGGGGCAGTATCTAATACTATGAATTGATTTTGTCCTCTGGCAACTGTCTGGGCAAAAGCCTGAAAAACCGCAATCTCTTCAATACAAGGAGAGCGCAATTCTTCCTCT
>MFRJ01000048.1:9586-11667 GCA_001784535.1 Candidatus Melainabacteria bacterium GWA2_34_9 | reverse complement strand
ATAATTGTCATATCCCGCTTTAGTACACAAATTAAAGAGAATGTGGAAAATTTATTCGAAACTTTAACAGGGGATATAAGAGAATTGCGAAAAGAGTTAAGAAGTTACAAAGATGAAATTGATGCGCTTCAAAAAGCCCAAAAAGAAAAGAATAAAGAGACATCTAATAAAGATTAATTGCTATTAGCTTCTTCATAAATTAATTTTGCCATAGGGAAAGGCTCTAAAGCTCTTTCAAAAATTCCTAAAGAATAAGCAATAGTCAATCCGTAATTTGTAATAGGTATGCCTGTTTCATTGGCTTTCATTATGCGGGATAAAATCTCTCTTCTGTTTGTCATGCAAGCCCCGCAATGAATTATAAGTTTGTAATCTTTAATATTTTCAGGAAAATCATGCCCTGCATAGTGTTCAAATTCAAGTTTTCCGCCAACATACTGTGTTAACCAGCGGGGAATTTTTACTCTGCCTATATCATCGCCTATAGCATGGTGCGTACATGATTCACAGATTAAAATTTTATCGCCAGTTTTTAATTTGTCTATTGTAAGAGCTCCTTTTACAAATTCGTTTAATTCGCCTTTGAATCTTGCAAAAAGTATGGAAAAAGAAGTCAGCTTTATTTCTTTCGGGACATCGGCAGAAACCTTTAAAAATGCCTGAGAATCTGTAATTACAAGAGCAGGAGGTTTTTTTAGCCTGTCAAGGGCTTCTTTTAGTTCTCTTTCTTTTACAACCATAACCATGGAATCATTATCAAGCAAATCCCTTATAGTCTGAACCTGTGGGAGGATAAGTCTTCCTTTGGGAGCTTCCAGGTCTATGGGAACAACCAGAATAGCTATTTCTCCAGCAGGAACAAGGTCAGAAGCAATGGAAGGAGCGTTTAAAAATTCTTCCGGCGCTGAATTTATTATTTTTTCTTTTAATTCTTTTATTCCGATATTTTCCTTTGCGGAAACCAAAACAGGTTCAAGCCCAAGGGTTTTAATTGAATAGATTGCCAAGTCGGGCTTCTTGCCCTCTTTGCAATGACAAAGGGTGTCAGGGTATAAGTCTATTTTGTTAAAAACAGCAATTACAGGAATGTTCCTTGATTTAAATTCCTCATAAAGACCCTGTTCAAAACTTCCCCAGTCAGGGTTGTCGCAAACAATTATGGAAACATCTACTCTGTCAAAAATTTTCTTTGTTTTTTGAATACGCATTTCTCCAAGGCTTCCTTCATCGTCGATACCCGCTGTATCAACAAAAAGAACAGGACCGAGAGGTAAAAGCTCCATGGCTTTTTCGACGGGATCAGTTGTTGTGCCTGCGATTTCTGAAACTATGGAAATATCTTGTTTGGTTAATTTGTTTAAAATACTGGATTTTCCGGCATTTCTTCTGCCAAAAATCCCTATATGAAGACGCATGCCTCGAGGAGTCTTTTGCATTTTTTGTTTCCTTTGTAATAAAACTTAATGTTTTTGCGTTTTTTAGCAATTTGTTAGTTTGAGGATCTTTCCATTAATTAGATTATTTTATTGTAGCAGAATATAGTTTTTTAAGGATTGAATCGTGTCTTTATCAACAAATTTAGGAAGTTTCCTTACACCTAAAAATACGTATGCAAGCATACAGGTTTGCAACATGATTTGCAGGCCGGCTATAACTATGTCAAATAAGGAAATTCCTGAAGAAACCCGAAAATACACAGCTTCGCGTGAATTTTGCACAGAAGCTTTGGGATTAATGAACAATCTTGTTTTTGTAAGTTTTATAGAATATTTAGGCGGGCAACTTTCTGCAAAAAGAGAAACAGGAAAATTTTTAAATAAAATGGATTTTAAAAATATTAAAAATAAAACAATGAGTAACTTATGTGATAAAGACAAAAAAATAAAATCTGCTATATTTTTATCATCCTTTTTAGGGTCAGCTTTTTCAGCATCAATTCTTACACCGACATTAAATAATTTGATTTTGAATAAAATGATGAAAAATAAAGAAGAAAAACACGAAAATAAATTATTGGAAACAACTAATAAAGTAGAAAATATTTTTATTAAAAATCAAGAAACAGAATAAAAATAATTATT
>MFRJ01000048.1:6959-9493 GCA_001784535.1 Candidatus Melainabacteria bacterium GWA2_34_9 | reverse complement strand
TGAATTTTGTACAGAATTTTTTGGATTGGCAAATAATCTTGTTTTTGTAACCTTTCTTGAAAATCTGGGCGGACAAATTGCAGCAAAAAAAGAAACGGGACAATTTTTAAATAAAGATAATCTTCGAAAGATTAAGAAAAGTGTAATGTCCGGTTTAAATCCGCAAGAACAAAAAATAAAGACAGGCATACTTTTAGCCTCTTTTCTCGGTACTGCTGCTTCGGCAGCTTTTTTTACGCCTTTATTAAATAATTTTGTTTTAAATAAATTTTTAGACAAAATTATCAAGAACAAAAATAATAAAGAAGAAAATATTTTTAGTAAACATTATAAATTAACATAATTTTTTAATTTAAAAAAAAGATGCTATGATACTCTATAAAGATATTCTTCAAGATTAATAAGCTATAAAGATTTATAAAAAAATGCAAAAGAGGAGGCAATATGACTGAAAGTAAAAACAAGATTTACTTTGTGGATGTGACAAACAGGGATGGTGTACAGACTTCACGTTTGGGACTTGCAAAACTTCAAAAAACTTTAATTAATTATCTTCTTAACGAAATGGGTATTACCCAGTCAGAATTTGGTTTTCCGAATACAAAACACGAAATTAATTATTTAAATGCAAATTTAGAACTTGTTGATAGAGGTGTTATAACTAAAACAAAACTTAGCGGTTGGATGAGAGCGTTAGAAAGCGATGTTTACCAGTCTTTTCAGAATGTGCCAAGATTAAAAAACGTAAATTTATCAATATCGACTTCTGATCAGATGATTTTTGGCAAATTTAAAGGTTCTAAAACCCAGGATGATATTATAAATCAAATGAAAAGTGCAGTAGCTGCTGCAAAAGCTTGCGGCGCACAAGTAATTGGTGTAAATGCTGAAGATGCTTCAAGAACAGAGCTTGATTTTCTTATAAAATTTACAAAAGCAGCTCGTGATTGCGGTGCTCATAGAATTAGATACTGCGATACATTAGGTTATGATGACCCTAACACAATTTATAACAGAATTTACGCACTTGGTGAAGCTGTTGGTCTTCCAATAGAGCTTCATTGTCATAATGATCTTGGAATGGCTGCAGCTAATTCTATAATGGGAGCTAAAGCCGCAATAGATTCCGGTGTTGATGCTTATATTAACACGGCAATCAATGGCATGGGTGAAAGAGCAGGAAATGCAGATTTAATTTCTTGTTTGTTAGGAATATTAAAATCAAGCGGTTTTGAAAATAAATACCAGGTTGATCCTCAAATTAATCTTGAAGTAGCATGGAGACTTGCTAAATATACAGCTTATGCTTTTGGTGTTCCTATCCCTCTTAATCAGCCTGCTGTTGGGGATAATGCTTTTGCACATGAGTCAGGTATTCATGCTGATGGAGCTCTTAAAGACAGAAAAAATTATGAGCTTTATGAATTTGAAGAGCTTGGAAGAGGTGAACCTGAAATAGTTGAAACAGGAAGACTAATTACTGTTGGCGAATATGCAGGAATTAAAGGTTTTAGAAATGTTTACGAAAAACAGGAAATTGAATTTAAGGATGAAGATGAAGCAAGAAATATTCTTGAGCTTGCGAGATATGCAAACGTTCATACGCAAAAACCTCTTGTAGATTGTGAATTAAGATTTATTTACAATTATCCTGATATTGCAGCTAAATTAATGACAACAATGCCTTATTATATGCCTGTTGGTGAACTTAAAAAACGGATAGATCTGGACATAGAAAGAGCAAACAAAAATGCAAAAGAAAAAAATAAATCAGAATTAAAAGCATAAAGGAATTAAAGATGGGAAAAACTATTGCAGAAAAGATAATAAGTGAACACTCGGGTAAAAATGTTAAAGCAGGCGATTTTGTTGTTGCTAATGTTGACGTTGCAGCTGTTCAGGATGGGACAGGTCCTCTTACCATTCAGGAAATACAAAAAATAGGTCTTGAAAAATGCGCAAATCCTGAAAGAACAATTTTGTTTATTGATCATGCTGCCCCAAGTCCCAGAAAAGAGCTTTCAAATGCTCATAAAATATTAAGAGAATTTTCTAAAAAAACAGGAGCAATCCTTTCAGAAGTTGGAGAAGGTGTTTGTCACCAACGACTTGTTGAAGACTATGTAAATCCGGGAGAAATTCTTGTTGGCGCTGATTCTCATACATGTATGTCAGGGGCGCTAGGTGCTTTTGCTACAGGCATGGGTTCTACTGATGTAGGAATTGCTATTGCTCTTGGAAAAACTTGGCTTAAGGTTCCTGAAACTTATAAAATAGAAGTAACAGGAGAATTTCACGAAGGCGTTTACGCAAAAGATTTGATTTTACACTTGATAGGACTTATCGGAGCAGACGGCGCAACTTATAAAGCGCTTGAATTTACCGGTGAAACCATTAAAAAAATGCCTATGGCAGACAGATTTACTCTTTCAAATATGGCTGTAGAAGCAGGAGCAAAAGCCGGTCTTATTGCTTCTGATGAAATCACTAAGGAATATTTAATTTCCAGAGGTCGCGGAGATCAATTCAAAGTT
>MFRJ01000048.1:6317-6812 GCA_001784535.1 Candidatus Melainabacteria bacterium GWA2_34_9 | reverse complement strand
TTCAGGCTACAAGAGAAGGGTTGATAGAAATTTTTGTAAAAGCAGGCGCTTCAATAATGACACCGGGTTGTGGTCCTTGTGTGGGAGTACATGCAGGAATTCTTGGCGATGATGAAGTTTGCCTTGCTACCCAGAATAGAAATTTTCAGGGAAGAATGGGTAATACAAAAGGAAATATTTATTTAAGCTCTCCTGCTACAGCAGCAAGCAGTGCTTTAACAGGTTATATAACCGACCCGAGAAGAATTCTCTGCTCAGCTGTTGAGCAAAGAACTTATCCTTTTGAAAAATATATTTAGTGCGAAGCAGGAGAAAATAAAAAAATGATAAAAAAGGGAAAAGCTTGGAAATTCGGTGATGATATAAGTACTGACCATATTGCACCTGGAAGATTGTTTCATTTGAGAACAAACCTTCCTGAGCTTGCAAAACATGTGCTTGAAGATGCTGATCCTGAATTTGCTGCAAAAATGAGTGTCGGCGATTTTGTTGTTG
>MFRJ01000048.1:5182-6251 GCA_001784535.1 Candidatus Melainabacteria bacterium GWA2_34_9 | reverse complement strand
TTAATGCTGTTTTAGCAAAGTCTTTTGCTCGTATTTTCTTTAGAAATGCTATAAATATTGGGCTTTTGGCTGTAACATGCGATACTGACAGAATTAACCAGGGTGATGAGCTTGAACTAGACCTTTCAGAAGGCATAATTAAAAATAAAACTCAGGGAACAGAAATCGAAATGACCCCGCTTCCCGATGTTATGATTAAAATTCTTAATGATGGCGGACTGGCAAAACACGTTGAAAAATATGGTGATTTCCAGCTCGTTTAGGCTTTTGTAATGATAGATTTGTTTAAACCCTTAGACTTTTTTGCTAAATACATTGTTTTTGATGTTTTTAAACTTTCTGAAGCATCAAAACTGGCTGAAAGTCTGCATTTTTTTATCTATGACATAATAAAAATCTCTATTTTAGTGATATTTATAAGTTTTCTGGCAGGGGTAATTAAAACATACTTTGCTCCTGAGAAAACAAGAGAATTTTTAAGCGGAAAACATACAGGTTTGGGAAATATTCTTGCGGCTTTGCTTGGGATAGTCACTCCTTTTTGCTCTTGTTCCGCCGTACCGCTTTTTATAGGTTTTGTGGAAGCTGGGATTCCTCTGGGAATAACCTTTTCTTTTTTAATTTCCGCGCCTATGATTAATGAAATGGCTATGGTTTTGCTGTTTAGTCTTTTCGGGCTGAAAATAACTTCTATTTATGTGGTCTCAGGTTTTATAATTGCTGTAACAGGCGGTTTGGTTATAGGCGCTTTAAAACTCGAAAAATATATTGAACCTTTTGTTTTTGAGTTTAAAAAAGAATCAGAATCCCATTGTTGCTGCGGATGCGGAGAAGAAAAACAGACTTTTAAGCACAGGCTTATAGAAGGGAAACATCATTCGTTAGGAATTTATAAAAGCATCTGGCCTTATGTGTTTTTAGGAGTGGCAATCGGTGCATGGGTTCATAATTATGTTCCTACAGAGCTTTTAGTTAAATATGCAGGCGCTGATAATCCTTTTGCGGTGCCTCTTGCAGTATTAATCGGAGTTCCTATTTATGCAGGATGTGCAGGAGCTTTGCCTATAGC
>MFRJ01000048.1:2365-5144 GCA_001784535.1 Candidatus Melainabacteria bacterium GWA2_34_9 | reverse complement strand
TTCTTGCTCTTACTATGTCTGTAACTGCTATTTCTTTTCCTGAGCTTATAATTCTCAGAAAAGTTCTTAAACCTCAAATGCTGGCTATTTTTGTTTTAATTATGGCTTCAGGTATAATATTTACAGGATATTTATTTAATTTTATTTTTAAATTTTTATAAAAAAGGAGAGAATATGTACAACATAACTTTAATTCCAGGTGACGGAGTGGGTCCTGAACTTGCTGACGCAACTTTAACAGCTATAGAGGCAACAGGTGTAAAAATTAATTGGGAAATAGTTAAAGCAGGCGCTGATATAATTGAAGAATACGGAACACCGTTACCTCAAGAGGTTTTGGATTCGGTTAGAAAAAACAAAGTAGCTTTAAAAGGTCCTTTAACTACGCCTATCGGAACAGGATTCAGAAGCGTGAATGTAAGTTTAAGAAGAGAATTGGATCTTTATTGCTGTCTTAGACCTGCAATAACAATTAAAGGTGTTAAAACTAGGTTTGATGACATTGATCTTGTTATAGTGAGAGAAAACACAGAAGATTTATACGCTGGAATCGAAAGACAAATTGATAATGATACTGCTGAAACCATAAAAAGAAACACAAGAGGCGCATCTGAGCGTATTGCTAAGTTTGCTTTCGATTATGCGGTAAAAGAAGGTAGAAAAAAAGTTACTGCTGTAACCAAGGCAAATATATGCAAGTTTTCTGACGGACTTTTTCTTGAAGCATCAAGAACAATAGCACATAATTATCCTCAAATTGAGTATGAAGAAAGACTTGTTGATAATATGTGCATGCAGTTAGTTCAAAAACCTGAACTATACGATGTTCTTTTACTTCCAAATCTTTATGGTGATATTGTTTCTGACCTTGCGGCAGGACTTGTTGGCGGTCTTGGTGTAGCTCCCGGTGCAAATTTCGGTGATGAAATCGCTGTTTTTGAAGCGGTACACGGCAGTGCTCCAAAATATAAAGGACTTAACAAAGTTAATCCTACAGCACTTATATTATCGGCTGTTCTGATGTTTAAACATCTGGGTGAGCAAAAAGCTTCGGAAAACCTGTATAATGCTGTTAAAAAAGTTATTGGAGAAGGTAAAAAAGTTACTTATGATTTGGGTGGCAGCGCTTCTACTATGCAAATGGGACAGGCTATCGCAGAAGAAGTCAAAAAACTCACATTAGCCTATAATTAAAGTAGCATCGATTTACTTTAAAATTAAAGGTAAAAAGCTATGAAAGATACAGCTGTTCTTGAAAATCTGAATTTGGATTTTTTAACGTCAGAATTGAGAAAAAACTGTTTAAGTCCTCAAAACAACTCCTGTAGTTTTTTAAAAGAGGCAAAAATTCAGGAAAATAAGTTTTTATCAAGTGATTTTCATGATAAAACATTAAAAAGCGAAGAATATCAGGAAAAAATCTGTTCAGAATGTATTTGGCACAGAAAAAATCATTAAATAATAAGGAAATTTTTTGAGTAGTGTTAGGGTTTAAGTGTTATAAAAAGTTTATAATAGCTTTGTTGATAGGGATTCTCGCAAGTATTGGCTTTGTTGTTTATTCCCAGAATTGCAGTAAGCCTGACATAATTTTTGACGAATATAAGCCGGGGGTTTATGTTGTAAGCATAGATGCGGATTATTTTGCGAAAAATTCTGACGTTTTCGTTGCAGAAAATTCTAAAACTGCTGAAGGAGTGGATCTTGAAACAGTTGAAAATGCAGCAAGGTATAATAATGCAAAAATTGCTATAAATGCCGGGTTTTTTGATCCGAATAATGCAAAAACAATTTCTTTTATATTAAAAAACAATGAAATTGTTGAAAATCCCCAAAATAACGAGCGTTTAACGGGAAGTGAAGAGTTAAAACCTTATTTTGATAAGATTTTTAACAGGGCTGAATTTAGAGTTTTAAGTTGTCCTTGCGATTGTATTCTTCCAAATGGAGAAATTAAAAAAAATATAACTTTTGAAATAAAAAACCATAATGAGTCTTTGCCGCCTCAGGATGCTTGCACTCTGGTTTATTCTATTCAGGCGGGACCTGCGCTTGTTCCTGATTTTGACCTTGAAAAAGAATTTTTTATACTTAAAAAAGACGGAAAAGTTGTTAGGGAATCTGCTTCAGCGCTTCAAAAAGTTGCTCGATCTGCGATAGGAATAAAAAAAGACAGGATTTTGCTTGTGGCAGCGAGTAATCAACATCCAATGAAACTCGGGGAATTATCGGATTTTATGAATAGTTTAGGCGTTGAACAAGCTATGGCCTTTGACGGGGGAAGTTCAACTTCTCTTTATGTTGATTTACCTAGTAAAAAACTCGTTCTTAATTCTGCCAAAGACAGGACAGCCCGCCGAGTTAAATCCATTTTGATTTTGAAATAAGTTTTTTAGTGCTGTTAGTTTTGATTCAACGGTTTCTTTTATAGTTTTTCCTGCAATGTTAAAAGCGACCAGCCATGTTGGATCAAGTTGCGCTGTTTTACCTGTTCTTGTGTTTTGCAAAAGCATGTTAATAACACGACCCTGTTCATTTTTTTCTCCGCCGTGAGGTCTTTGATAGATAATTGGCTGATGTACACGGGGATTGGTATATTCGCCCTCGCCGAGGTATTTTCCTCCTACAAGAGTATATGTGTCTTTAGTGGTAAAAACATCAGGGTATCTTCTGATAAGCCTGTTTGAGTTAGTTTGCTGGTTTTTTAAATCAAACCTGAGTTGTCGTCCCTCCAGACCTCGTTTTAGCCTGCCGACGCTTTTGTTGCAATCAGTCCAAA
>MFRJ01000048.1:0-2301 GCA_001784535.1 Candidatus Melainabacteria bacterium GWA2_34_9 | reverse complement strand
TCTTTTAAAATCTAATTCTATAAGAAGGCTAAAGAAAGAAAATTGTTAAAATAAAAATCGATTTTTACATTGCTTAATAAAACAATGACAGTTTTTCTAAAACATAATCCAAATCTTGTTTTGTATGCAAAGCCATGGTACAAAGGCGGATTCGTGGAGTTTTTACGGTTGGAGGTCTTATGCAGGAAGCCATGATGTGGTGTTTTTCAAGTAAATCATTTGAAATTTGCAGGGTTTTTTCTATGTCATCAAATTTTATGCAGAAAATAGCTGATTTAGATGGCATTAAGTCTAAATTTAATCTGCTTAACCCCTTTTTAAAATACTCTATATTCTTCCAAAGTTTTTTTCTTAATTCGCAATCACTGCCTATAATTTCAACCGCCTTGATTGATGCAGCTATTGCAGGAATAGACGGCGCGGTTGAAAATATAAATGAACGGGATTTGTTTCTTAAATACTCTATAAGCTCTGATTTTCCGCAAATATAACCACCTTCTGAGCCAGCAGCTTTGCTTAAAGTTCCCATCTGAATGTCTATTTTGTTGTTTAATCCTAATTCATGAGCTAATCCCTGTCCATGATTTCCATAAATTCCGAAGGCATGCGCTTCATCAAGAAATAAAACCGCATTGAATTTTTCTTTTAAATCGACAATTTCTTTTAAAGGCGCTATATCTCCGTCCATACTAAAAACAGAATCGGTAATTATTACATTAAACCTGTATTTTTTATGATTTTCTTCCAGCAATCTTTCCAAATCCTGAATATTACAATGCTTATAAATAAATTTATTAGTTCTGGAAAGTTTAATTCCGTCTATAATGCTGGCATGATTTAATTCATCTGAATATATGGCATCTTTTTCTGTTAAAAGTGCTGAAATTGCTCCGATATTAGTGGCATAACCCGTTGAAAAGACAATAGCTTTTTCGGTTTCTTTTAATTCGGCAAGTTTTTCTTCAAGTTCTGTATGTAATTTGTGAGTTCCGGAAATCAGTCTTGAGCCCGTTGAACCCACTCCATATTTTTCAACAGCTTTTATAACAGCTTCCGTTATTCTAAGGTCGCCTGCAAGCCCCAGATAATTATTTGATGACAATTGCAGAACTTTGTTCCCTTTGTATTCAACATAAGCGTCAGGCTTTGAAGAAAGCTCCTTAAAATCACGATAAAGGTTATCGTTTTTTATTTGATTTAATTCTGTTTCAAGATATTCGTAAAAATTCATTTTTAAGCTTTCAGAATGTAAATAAATTTTAATAATATAAAAAAATAATGTTAATTTTAAAATTCAGGGTTTTTATAGCATGTGAAGAGGTTTCAATTAAGGAATAAAAAATGCTGAGTATAGTCAATTATACATCCTACAATATCAAAAATATTAACAACATGGAATTAAAACCATATTCAGCGAATGTAAGCTTATTAAAACCCTTAAGTCAGGATACAGTCAGTTTTTCGGGAAAGAGAAATCTCTTAAAAGAATATGGAATTAATCCTGATGAAGTTGAAGTAGTCTCCCAAGCTTCTGTGAATATTGATAAAAAAACAAAGACTCTTTTACTGGAAAAAGTCGTTGAAGCCCATGAGCATGCTGCCAAAAACAAGGAATTAGGAAATTTTTCAGGCAGATTTTTTGCAACAAACATGATGTTTGAAAATGGGAAATGGGCTGTTAGTACAAATATGGAAAACACCGCTGAAAATGGTTTTTGCGGTGAACGCTCAGCATTAGTAAGAACATGGAATCAATCACTGGAAAAATTATCTCTTAAAAAGCTTAAAACCGATAATACATATAAAGAAAAGGCTCAGCAAGGTCTTAAAGCAAGATATTTAGCAATGAGCAGTTTTAATTTACCCGGTGAAGACACAGGAGCAGGAAGTCCTTGTTCTGATTGCCTCAACTGGCTCAATGAAACCAGATATTTTAGCCCTAAAACCCAGATTGCTACTATAGAAAAAAATCCTGAATCAGGGAAATACACTCTCAGGATGAGAAATATAAAAGAAGTTTTACCTTATTGGGGCGAAAATGCTGTTTCAACAACTGATAAATCAATTAAAGAATTAAAAATTGAAAAAACAGATAAAGCTCAAAAGTTTATGGCAGAAAACAATATTTCTGAAGAAGCTTTACAAAAATTACTTCAGGAAGCAAAAAAGGTCTCTGAAAATGCCAGAACCACTGAATTGTCAGATAAAAATACGGCAGCAGCGGCATTATTCAGTAATGGAAAGATTGAATCAAGCGAAAAAATGGATTGGACCCGCAGATGGTTTATTAGTCCTGATTTA
>MFRJ01000047.1 GCA_001784535.1 Candidatus Melainabacteria bacterium GWA2_34_9 | reverse complement strand
ATAAATCAGAGAAGGAGATTAACATGAAAAAAATTATTATTTCACTTGCGGTAATGGGAACAATGCTTTGTTCAAACTTGGAAGCTTCTGCAGCGCAAACAATCGGGTTTGTTGATATGTCAAAAATTCTTAGCAGTTACTCAAAAGCTCAATCTATTACGACAAGTGTTAACAATCAGCAAAATGAAATTCAAAAAATGTTAACTGATGCAAGAAGTCAAGTCAATAATGCTAAAACAGATACAGAAAAAGCCGAGCTTGAAAAAAAATTAACTGAAGAAATTCAACAAAAAAACAATGTTTTCAAGGCTGAATACGAGAAAAACGTACAGTCTCTTCAGGACAATATTGTTAACTCAGTAAAAAAAGTCGCTGAAAATAAAAAAATTGATTGTATTTTCAGAAAAGACAACGTTATTATAGGCGGAAAAGATATTACAGAGGATGTTCTTGCCGAATTAAACAAATAAAATATTTTTTAATCAATACTTGGATGCACTGGAAAAAACCGGTGCATTTGTTTTATATGCATTTTTTTAATAAAATACTTAAATAATATTAATTTTAAGAGGATTTTTCCTTATGAAAATGTCAAAAATGTTTTTTACAACTTTAAGAGAAACACCTGCTGATGCCGAAGTAGTCAGCCACCAGCTCCTTGTAAGAGCAGGATTTATAAGAAAAACAACGAGCGGAATTTATACATACATGCCTCTTCTGTGGAAAGTGCTTAAAAAAATCGAAACCATAATACGGGAAGAAATGGATGCCAAAGACGCGCAGGAATTGTTACTTCCCATACTTCAGCCTGAAGAACTGTGGCAGGAATCAGGAAGATGGGAAGTTTACGGCAAAGAGTTAATGCGTCTTCAAGACAGGCATGGAAAAATGTGTTGTCTCGGACCAACACACGAAGAAATCATTACAGCTCTTGCAAGAGATGAAATAAAGTCTTATAGGCAGCTTCCTGTCAATTTATACCAGATTCAGGACAAATTCAGAGATGAAATAAGACCAAGATTCGGGCTTTTAAGGGGCAAAGAATTTATAATGAAAGATGCTTACAGCTTTGATGCTGATGAAGCAGGACTTGATGTTTCTTACCAAAAAATGACCGAAGCTTATGTAAATATATTCAACAGATGCGGTCTTGAAACCAGAATGGTAAGAAGTGATTCAGGGGCTATTGGCGGAAGTGTAAGTCATGAATTTATGGTATTAACAAGAACTGACAGTGGAGAAAATGATGTTCTTTTCTGTGATACCTGCGATTATGCCGCAAATTCTAACAGAGCAGAGTCAAAAATGCTTCCTGCGGAAACTGACGGTAAATTTAATGAAGCAAAAGAAGTTGATACTCCAAACGTAAAATCCATTGAAGATTTAGCAAAATTCTTTAATATTGCACCGTCTGCAATATGCAAAACTCTTGTATACGTTGCAGATAAAAGATATGTTCTTGCTCTTATAAGAGGAGACAAAGCGATCGAAGAAATTAAACTTAAAAATGCTATTGATGCAAACGAAATAAGAATTGCAAGTGATGATGAAGTTAAAGACCTTGTTGAAAAAAATGGTTTTAATACGGGGTCAGGCTTTATAGGTCCTAAAGGAATTAATGTTCAAGTTATAGGCGACAACAGTATAACTGAATTAAAGAACTTTGTGGTCGGGATTAACAAAACAGACATGCATTTAGTTGGCGCAAATTGGGGCAAAGAAATTGATCTTCCCAAAATAGTAACTGATATCAGACTTGCTGAAGCAGGCGAAACCTGTCCTGTCTGTGACGGAAAACTTGATATCACAAAAGGAATCGAAGTCGGAAACATCTTTAAACTCGGAACAAAATATTCCAAAAAAATGAAATCAACTTTTACGGATGAAAACGGCAAAGAACAACCTTTTGTGATGGGCTGCTACGGAATAGGAGTTTCAAGAACTGCGGCTGCGGCTGTTGAAAGATATCACGATGAAAACGGAATTCAATGGCCAATGTCTATCGCTCCATATCATGTAAGTATAGTTCCTGTAAATGTTAATGATGAACTTCAAATGAGAACAGCAGAAGCTTTCTATAAAGAACTTATGGATAAAAAAGTTGAAGTTATTATTGATGACAGGTCTGAAAGAGCAGGAGTAAAATTTAAAGATGCTGATTTAATAGGTATCCCTGTAAGAATAACTGTCGGGAAAACTATTACTGAAGGAAATGTTGAAATAAAAATCCGTTCCACAGGCGAAATGCTTGTAGTTCCAAAGGATGAAGCAGTTAATAAAGTTATTGAACTTATTGCAAAAACTGCATAAAATAACTCAAATACATGGTGATTTTTTTTAAAACATAATTATAATTAGCTTTGTAACCAAAGCGGAGAATTTGCCATGTATCAGGATAAATATAATACAAACCAATTGCTTTTAAATACAAAATTCAGTTTGCAAAAAGTTTATGATGCGCTGAATAAGACAGATCTTAACGGGGTTTCACTTGAAGATTTTGCAAATCAAAACCAGATTGCAATATCTGATTTGCCTTTTTCAGACCTGTTAAAACTTAATTTTAGCAACGTTGACACCGATAAAAATCAGGTTATTTCAAAAGAAGAAATCACTACGCTGTTAAATTCCATCGATAAACAAGGATTAACTCTTGATCAGCTACAAGCTTTATCAGGTCAGGTCGGTCTTTCAATAAATGATTCTAAAAAACTTCTTGATGAAGTAGTACAAAATTTTAACAAAATAGATACAAATCATGATGGGCATGTTTCTGAGACAGAAATAAACGCTTATAAATTTAAAAAAGAAGTTGAAGACAAGAAAAAAGAATTTAGTGAATTTAAAGCATCTAACATATCAGTGTTTTATGCTGAAGACAGCACAAATACAGCTGTTGCATCAGCTGCAGCCTCAACAACTGCAAGCAAAACTTCAACTACAGAATATTAAACAGGCGTAGAGTTTGTTTCCGATTTTGACTCTGTTGTTGTTGAATATTCTTTGTCGTATTCAAACCCTGTAAGCTCAGAAATTGATTGTCCCCACTTGTCAAGAACTTCTTCAGGATTGTCAGAAACTTCTATCAACTCACCTATTCTGACGACAAGTTTTCCAAAAAATGGACAGTGTGGACGTCTGAAATCTATTCCAACAGGAAGAATTTTGGTTTTTGTGGCTTTTGCCAGATAACCAAAACCTGTATTAATTTTGCCGACTTTTTTGACTTTTACTCTTGTGCCTTCAGGAAAAATACCTAAAAGCCATTTTGTTTTGGATAAAATATCTTTTGCTGATTTAATTGTGGCGATTTCAAGCTTGTCCCTATTGACGGCAAAAGCACCTAATTCCTGTATAAGCGGAGAAAGAACCGGCACATGAAATAATTCTTCTTTTGCCATAAAAGCTACAGACCTTTTTGTTGCCAAACATACGATAAAAGGATCAAAATAAGAAGAGTGATTAGATGCAACTATATATGCACCATCATAGGGAACATTTTCCCTGCCATGAATTTCTACTCTGAAAAAAAATTTAAAAAAAGGATAACTTATGAAATAAATTACGAAATACTGAAATATTTTTTTAAATATATTGTAATTTTCCGGTTTTACCTTTGCAAATTTACTTGCCATTTTTTCTTAAAATCCTTATTAATTTATCTTCTACTAACAATTTAGCAAAAAAATGAAATTTTGGAAAAGATTAATAGCTTTTTGTGATAGTAAAAAGACGGCAATAATTATTACCGTCTTTTTATAAATCATTTTTTAAATGTTAAAACTCAGTCTAATTCAAGTTCTTCTTCTGTTACCGCATCACCCTGAAGTGATTTGACCTGAATATTGTGCATAACAGTAGCCACAAGAAGATCAAAGGACTTTAGATTTTGAATTTCCGGAGAAAATTCTCTAATAAGAGATTGACGCACCATTTTTTCCAAATTTTCAATCGGATTAGACATTTCTCGATTAGCATCAGGACAAATAAAATTAATATAATCTGACGTTAACTTCAAATCCTGCATTTGCGTGAACAAAAACCATTTTAATTTTGGACCAATACCTTTTAATTCATTAGTGAATTTTAAATTTTTCATACTTTTCATTTTCTAGACCCGTTTATTCTTTACTTCCCTCACATTATAAATTCGTTTTATTTTATCTGTTTATATAAAACTCGTGATAACAAAAACTTCATAGCTGGAGAGAATAATCTTTACAAAACTTAAAATAATTTTTACATGTGGGGATCATCGTCGTCAGGAAGCGCCATTTCAAGATTTCTATAAGTTATTAAAGTTACTTCGTTATCTTCATTTATGTGTTGATTATAATTTTTTGAAAGAAAATTTATCAAATCATTCTTATTTGACATGCTTTTTTTGTATTTTGTTAAAGTTTCATCAGAAATTTCTTTAATTTTCATAAGTTTTAGGTTTCCCAATATAACAGCTTTTCTGACAACCTTATGGTCAACCCTAATATCAACAACTTCATTAGGGCTGTAATAAATGTTGTCATAATAAATACTGCCCGGTCTTATTGCTATTCTTGCAGATTCCATATCTTCTGAAACAACTTCATCATAAAATTCTTTGGACCAATTAATTGCCTTTGCCATGCTGATTTCCTCGATATTATACAACTATATTTTATAATACTATCTGTTTTTATTCAAAGCTTCTTTTAGAGCAGTTTCAAGTGTTTGAATTTTTGCTTCAAGCGCTTTTACTTTGTCAGAGCTTTCTTCTGACACTATGGAAGATTTTTCAAAGTTCCTTGATAATTTTTTAATTTTTTCTTGAAGTTCAAGGTTTTTGGAATAAGTAAGTAAAAATCCGCCTAAAATGCCGTATAATCCCATAGCCAAATAAAACCATCCCGAAGGAACGGAAAATGCCTTAATCACAGGCTTATAATTAAGTGTTAAAGACTGCCCATGATTTACAAAAGAAAAATAACAAATATCTGCAAGAATTAATATTCCAAGAATAAGACAAACTTTTTTCATAAAAACCTCCCTTGTTTTTTAAATTATAAAACAAGCATGACTATAGAAAAATCTTTAATACTGATTCCTTAAACTTTTCAAAAAAATAATGCCTTTGCGCAAAACTTCTCGCATTTTCCTTGATTTTTATCCTTAAAGAATCATCTGAAACAAGCTCTAAAACTTTTTGAGTAAAAATTTCCGCATTATCCGCAATTAAAACAGGGCATTCTCCGTATGTATTGAATCCTTCCATGCCGGACGAAGTGCTTATAATTGCTTTTCCCCATGCTATGGATTCAAGAATTTTAATTCTTGTTCCACCTTTTAGCCTCAAAGGAACAACAAGAACGGAATATTTTTTTATTTCCTCAAATATATCCTCTTTTTCTCCTACAAAAAATATGTTTTTACCACAATGAAGGTTTTTTATATCTTTTCCTGCGTTCATACCCACCAGATAAAACTTTATTTGGGGATTTTTCTGCAAGATTAAAGGAAAGATTTCTTTGACAAAATACATTACAGCATCGTGATTTTGAACCCAGGAGAAAGTTCCAAGGAAATAAATTGAGTTTTTTTCTTCAAATTCAGGTTCTGAATAAGGATAGTTGTTTATAAAAGGACTTATTTCAAGGAGATGAAATCTTTTACTTTTCTCAGGAAGAATATTTTCCGTTCTTTTAAGATCTTCCTGTCCTAAAAATATAGTTTTATCAGCATCTTTTATGCAATGGAATTCGATTTTTTTGAGAAAGTTAAGTTCTTTTTTGATAAAAAATTTCCAAATCCTAAATGGGGCATCAAAGGGAAAGGGGGCGAGCGATAAAGTATTTAAGTTATGAGCCTGATCAAACACAAAACTTTCCAGGACATGCGCATTTATAACTGTTTTAATATTTCTTTCTCTGATTTCTTCTTTTAAAACAGGATTAAAAAGCAAATTTACATACATAAAGGCATGTTCAAAGACAAGAATTGAATATTCTCCCGTTTTAACAAGTTCCAAAAGCTTTTTTGAAAACTTTTTTGAATAAAAACGGTTAAAAATATATGGTTTTTTCCTGAAAGCCCACTCAAAAGCGCATCTTAAATTAATTTTCGGCTCAATTTGAGAATAAAAAACGTTTTTAAAACCTAATTTTTCTTTTACGTTGTTAATCTTTGAAACATCCTTGTTTGATCTGGTAAAACACAGCAAATCCGCTTCAAATTCTGATTCAAACAAAGCTTTCATTATGTTTTCGAGAACAATTAAATCCCCTCCCATTACAGGAAAGGGCATCGTTCTTGAGATAAAAAGGATTTTATTTGAATTAGTTTTTTTCATTAATTATTTGTTATTGTAAACATAAGTAATATTTAGTACCGGTAGGAGTTTTTGACGATATGAACAGTATAATACACAAGCTGATATAGGTTATTGACATATAAAAGAGTTGAAATTATTACCAATCATGTTTTTTCATGCACTTGAAATACATACCCTCTTGGGGTATAATAATAATAAGGTTTATTATAACTCCAAAAGGGTATTAATGTTGGCTTTAAATTTTTACAATACAAAAATATTACGTAAATCCGGTTGTTTTTGTCAATTGATTATAAAATTTAATAGAAAATTTGTTACACAATTTATTCGACATCGTAAAATAGAAATCTAACTTTTGTCCAGAAAAGAGAGAGATATGGGAATATATAAGATACAAAAAAAGAAAAATTTAATAAATATAATAAGAAATTTTTACCTAAAAGAGTTAAAAAGCTTAGTCTTTTTAACTCTTTTTTACGTTACAAGCAACCTCTTGAAGGTAGATTGGTCGGCTACTAGGTACAAAAAAGAAAGGAGATTAATATGAGCAATAGCAATAAAAAAGAATCAAGTAATCAACTTGCATCATTAGCATCAAAAGTGCTAAAAAGTAACGCCTCCAGTAATGTCGCAAAAAAATTAGCTGGAAGCGTTTTGTCTCAAGCAAAAGGAAAAAAATAACCTTTATGCTAAAATTATATTTTTGTTTTATGAGGGCTTATGCCCTCTTTTTTTATTATCGAATAAAATCAACGAAACTTTAATAATAAATGAGCTTATCTTAATTTATCTTAAGATTAATTTTTTAAATCGCT
>MFRJ01000046.1:39718-40050 GCA_001784535.1 Candidatus Melainabacteria bacterium GWA2_34_9 | reverse complement strand
ATAGAAATTCAAATAAAAAAGGCTCTTGATAAAATTGGCATAACTCAAAAACATCTTAACAGTTTAAAAACAGCTCTTAAAGAGAGTTTTAGCGATGAGAACGCTTATAATAAAACCCAAACAAAACAAATTTCGGAAGAAATTGAAATGATGGAAGCTAGGCTAAAACAAATGTATCTCGATAAATTGGATGGTAATATTGATAACGATTTATGGCTGGAATATCGTAATAAGTGGAGTATGGAAATATCATCCCTGAAAACAAAACTGGAAGCACACAAGACAGCTGATCTAAAATACATGGATAAAGGATGCGAACTTCTCGACTTGGC
>MFRJ01000046.1:37145-39679 GCA_001784535.1 Candidatus Melainabacteria bacterium GWA2_34_9 | reverse complement strand
CGAAAGGATTCGAACCTCTGAATGCCTGGACCAAAACCAGGTGCCTTACCGCTTGGCGACGCCCCAATATTATTTAATTTTTATTTGATTATTATATTCTATTAAACCTATGGCTTTTATGTCAAGGGTTTCCCAAATAAGAATTTTTTAAAAAAGATTTTATGCGATATATTAAACTAGTGTTGTTGGGTTGGAACTCTTGAAATTCTTGATTTTTAAAGTATACTTCTAACTTAATAAGGTGTGGAATGAAAATTAATAATTTTTATTATTCGTGTTTAACATCTAAAATTCTTATAAAAAGAAGAGATTTAAAATGAAATTTTCTACTAAATCAGTTGTAATAATAGGAAGCGGAATCGCTGGATTGTATTCTGCAATAAAACTTTCTGAAAAAACTGATAATGAAATTCTACTTGTTACAAAAGCAAATATTGGAGAAAGTAATTCCAGATATGCTCAAGGCGGAATTGTTGGAGTTTTACCGGAAAATTTAAAAGATTCTGTTGAACTTCATGTTCAAGACACTGTTAATGCAGGTGCAGGTCTTACAGATTCGGATGTGGCAAGATTTATTTCTGAAAATAGTGCGGATGTAATAGATGATTTAATAAAATACGGCGTTGACTTTGATAAAAACAGAGAAAACAAAATTGAATTGACGCTGGAAGCTGCCCACAGTATAAATAGAATTCTCCATGCCGGAGGCGATGCTACAGGAAAAAGTATTGAGCTTGCACTTTCGGATAAAGCAGAGAAGACCAAAAATATAACAATTTATCAGGGCACCCAGGCTGTAGATCTTTTAATTGATTCTGATAAAAAATGCAGGGGCGTTATTCTTTATAATTCAACAACCGAAGAGTATGAAACTGTTTATTCTTCGGTTGTTGTTATTGCAACAGGTGGAGTAGGTCAGGTTTATAGTAATACAACAAATCCTAAAATTGCTACCGGCGATGGAATTTCTCTTGCTTACAGGGCAGGTGCCGTTATGCAGGATATGGAATTTGTTCAGTTTCACCCTACAGCATTAATTATTGAAGAAAATGGTTCAAGATTTTTGATTTCTGAGTCTGTAAGAGGAGAGGGCGCAAGTCTTAAAAATCCTGACGGAGAATTTTTTACTCAAAATTATGACAAGAGGGGTGATTTAGCACCTCGAGATGTTGTAACCCGCGCAATTTTCTTTGAGATGCAGGAAAAGGGCTATTCACATGTACTTCTTGATACTTCATCTATCCCAAAAGAAAAGCTTATTGAAAGATTTCCCAATATAATAAGAGTTTGTAAAGAAAACGGAATTGATATTTTAACAGATTCAATACCTGTTTCGCCAGCCGCTCATTACTTAATGGGTGGAATTAAAATTTCTACGGACGGAAAAACCTCAATTCATGGACTTTTTGCTGTTGGAGAAGCAAGTTGTTCATCTCTTCACGGGGCGAACAGGCTTGCAAGCAATTCCTTGCTTGAATGTGTTGTTGTTGCTGGAGAAATGGTGAAGCATCTTGCGGAGCAAAATCTTGAAGTTCAGCCAACGCAGGATTGTCAAATAGATTGCCTTATTTCACAGTATGAAAAGCAATTTTTTGACTACAAACCTAATGTTTTAGAGTTTATGACACAACTTAAAGAAGCTATGTGGCAGAATGCAGGAATTGTGAGAAACGAAAAAGCTCTGGTACAAGCTTTGAAAACTGTAAATGAGATTAAACTTGAATTTAACCAGAATTATAAATGTCGTGATGTTCATGAATATGAGCTTCGAAGTCTTTTAGCCGTTGCCGAATTAATAATTAAATCGGCAATAGCAAGAAAAGAAAGTAGGGGCGCTCATTTTAGAGAAGATTATTCCGAAACCTCACAAAACGCTTATCACAGCTATATTTCTAATGAAATGTATAAAGTCTTAAGGGAATCTTGTAATCAAAACAATAAAGGATGCTAAAAGTGATTTCTCTTGATAATTTTATTGTTTATGACCTTATAAGACAAGCTCTTAAAGAAGATATAGGGTATTGCGATTTAACCACGAATTCTTTCATTAGTCCTGATAAAATCATTGAAGCAAAATTTAATTCAAGAGAAGAAGGAATTTTGTCGGGTTTGCCTGTTGTAAAAATGATTTTCAAAATGCTCGATGAAAATATTGAATTTATACCAATTTTGAATGACGGAGATAAAATATCTAAAGGACAGGATATAGCTGTAGTCAAAGGCAAAGCAAGAGCTATTCTTACAGGAGAGCGGGTTTCTTTGAATTTTATTCAGAGAATGAGTGCTATTGCAACTATGACAAACAAATTTCAGCTGACCATAGAACCTTATAGAGCAAAAGTTTCTGATACAAGAAAAAGCTGCCCTAATTTTAGAATTTTTGAAAAGTATTCTGTGAAGATGGGAGGGGGCTCTCCCCATAGATTTGGGCTATATGATGCTGTAATGATTAAAGATAACCATATAAAAACAGCTGGAAGTATAAAAGAAGCCGTTAAAATAGCAAAACAAAATGTTCCTCATACAATAAAAAT
>MFRJ01000046.1:0-37121 GCA_001784535.1 Candidatus Melainabacteria bacterium GWA2_34_9 | reverse complement strand
CTATAACAGAAGCAAGCGGGACTATTATATTAGAAACAATAAATTTAATAGCGTCAACGGGAGTGGATTATATATCTACAAGTGCAATTACTGCAAAAGCAGGAATTCTTGACATAGGTCTTGATATATAAGCTAAAAATATAATACAATTTGTATTGGCGTTTATTTTGGAGAACTTTATTTTGCTCGATTTATCCAATATTTCTAATATTTTAAATACTTCACCGGAAGTTTTGGCGCGGCAAATCTGGGCTGATACTTTTTATTCTTTATATATTGAAAATATTTGGGATAATGTTGATGTATGGCGTTATATATCAATGTTTTCTATTTTGCTTTTGATTTTTTATAAAAAAAAGATAAGATTTTTTCACTCTAAAGAAGAAAAAATGGAGAGAGATAGAAGTATTTTTATAAACTCTGATCTAATAATGACGGAAAATTTCCTTAAAGAGTTTTTGATAGAATTATCTATAAATGAGACATTTCATAAATCAAGATCTGAAAAAATAAAAGACTTTTGTAATTATTTTAAACACGAAGAAAATAAATATTTAAATAATGTGCTTAAGGAGCCGGTTCAAAATTTTTGTATTAATTTAGCTACTTTATTAAAATTTCTTGATGAACATTTTTTTGAAATTCATATACCGGAAGCTTATAGACTATACCCTGATTTAAAACATGATCCTGATTTTAATTATGTTGATTTTCAGGACCAGCTTTATAAATTATGCAAAGAAGCGGAAATTTCATATTCTAATTATAGATTAACCGTAAAAGCAAAACTTTCTATTTAATTGTATGTTTAATAATAATGTAATTCATAAATAGTAATTTAATAAAAATTTCTTGATAAATTATTCCATTGTGAATACAATTTATATATTCTGTTATATAATAAATTTTTATTTAAAAAAATAGTTTAGTTTTAATTTAGGAGAATATATTTTGATTGACATGGTATTATGTTCTACAAACGGAGCGGGTATGTTTGATTTTTTATTTAATAATCTTTGGGATAATGCATATTATTGGCGTTATACAACAATAATTGCAATTTTTCTTATGGTTGTTTATAAAAGAAAAGTCTCATTTTATGAAAAACATAATAAACGGTTAGAAAATGATAAAAAGATTTCACGAAAAGCCATTTTTACTTTTTCAGAAATAGATTTAAAAGAATTAATGAAAAATCTTATTGGAAATAATTGTTATTATGAAAATCAATTAAAGAAGCTTAAAGATTTTGAAAATTATTTAAATGAAACAGGAAATAATCTTATAAGTGAAAATTTAAAAAAATCTGTTGAAGAATTAAAATTGGCACTTAAAAATGCAAATGATTGTTTAGGAAGATATTTTATTAAAGATATTGAACAAAACTTTTTTAAATTTAAAAAAGATCCTAGTATGGACTCTGTGGATGAATTTGAATTTCAGAATAAAATATTGACAATTGTAACTGCATTTGAATCTAAATATTCAAGCTTTATGCAAGAAGTTAAAAATGAGTTCATGTAAAAGAAATTAGAATAATAAGTGACAGAATTTCCAGAAATCATTAACATTATATATCTTGGACCGGCGGGTTCTTATACAGAAATTGCCGCTGAAAGCTTTATGCGTTCTCATGCTTCGCAGTTGAATAAGACATTAAAAGCCTCTATTTTGCAGGTTATAGAAGCTGTTGACAATAACAGCGGAAATATTGGTGTTGTTCCGATAGAAAATTCTATTGAAGGTATTGTTCGGGAAACCTTGGATAATCTCGCCAGAACAACTTCGCGGGTTATGATTACGGGAGAAATTATTGTCCCTATTTCTCATTGCCTGATAAGCAAGGCTGAAGATATTTCAAAAATTGATAAAATTATTTCTAAACCAGAAGCAATTGCTCAATGCCAGCATTTTATAGCTTCTAATTTAAAAGACAGTGTGGAAAAAATTTCTGCGACAAGCACTTCAGAAGCTGTGAGACAACTTATTGACCTCCCTGAAAATTTTGCAGCTATTGGTACTTCAAAAGCTGCGGAAATTTATGGTTTAAAGATAATTGTCAAAAATATTAATGATGAAAAAGATAATTTAACACGTTTTGTTTCACTCGGAGCAAAAGTTCCTGAAAGAACAGAAAAGGATAAGACTTCAATAGCTTTGACTGCTTGTAATCAGCCGGGTTCTCTTGTTGATATTCTTACGGTATTTAAAGAAAATAACTTAAATCTTTCTTACATTGAATCAAGGCCATCCAAAAAAGTTTTTGGAGATTACACCTTCTTTATTGATTTTGAAGGGCATATAGAGGATGAGAGTGTGCAGAAAGTCATAGGCAAAATTGCACCGCTTGTACATTTTTATAGATTTTTAGGTTCTTATCCTAAAGGAAAAGCAGTTACTCTTTAGAACTCAGAGCATTTTCTGCATTTTTAATTATACTGTCAACTTTAGCCAGTGTTGCATCAAATTTTGCTTTTTTTTCAATATTTTCTTGTTGAATTTTACTGGTATCTGAAGGGATATATTGCTGTTTTACGGGTATTTCCTGAGCTGGCTCCGGTTTTACGACAGAAGCGGCTTCTTTTTCTTTTAAGTGTTTTTCTATCATTGGATTAGTATTGCCCGTTGAATTTATTTGATTTTTTGCTGCAACAGTAATCATTCCTGCTTTATTTTGTTCAAGAGCTTTTTTTAAATCATCAGTATTGTTTGAAGTTGCTGCATTTTCTGTTTTTCCCGATTCTGCTTCAGCTTTTTCTTTTGCAAGAAGTGCATTGGGTTTGCCGAAAATGCTGTGAGATACAAATCTTGCCATTTTATCCACGATAGGGAATAAAACCATCATCATCAAGGCAAATCTTCCGGCACCGCCACCTATTCCTTTAACGCGGTTAAGAACTTTTCCTAAAGTTGTTGTTGCGGGTTTCATATTAAGACCGGTATTTAGTAATTTACCTGCCCAGTTTAAAGGTTTTGTAATTATTTTACTTAAACCTTTGCCTTCAACTGCTTTTAAAGCCCCGATTCCTTTATACATAAACTTTGTTATTGGTTCAAACAATAGCCATGATGAAATAAAGTCAACTATAACACCATGTGCAAGTGTACTTCTTTTTTCTTCTTTTGGGGCATCTATGGTTTTTTTAACGGTTTCACCCAAGAAATAAGCAGTCATAAGAAAGCCAAATAATGGTCCCATTTTTCCTTTAACGCCTGATCCCATTGTTCCGATATTAAAAATTTTGCTTACGCCGTTGTATCCGTAGACTAATAATTTTGATAAAGGAGAACGTTTGCTCATATTAGAAAGTGAATGAGCCCTATTTTTAAGTGCGATGAATTTTTCTGATGAATTATTTCCTACTAATTTAAGAGCTTCTCTATAAGCTTTTTTGCTAATGCCTTTAGTTCCGTTTTCTAAAGCTTTTGCAAGTCCTTCAATGGCTTTAGGGTCCTGCCCTGAAACGCTTACTGCTTCTTCAAGCAGTTCTTTTAAAACCATGTTTTGCTGTGGCATAACCATACTTTTTGCCATGCTAACAACAGGCTTAGCCGCTTTCGCATTTATTAACTGGCTTAAAATTCCATTACCGTTTTTTACTTTTTCAAAAGCATTTTTTGCCCAGTCCATTTTTAAAGCAGGTACTTTTGATGTGGCTGAATTAGAAAAAGCGTCAATTTTATTAACTAATTTGCCAAGCAAAGAATCTTTAAAATTTTCGCCTTTAATTAATTTTTTGCAGGTCTTATCTATAAGATAAGTAGGAATACTTCCCAGTGCGAGAAGTATCGGCATCTTCATCAAGCCGTCTTTATTATCTTTGTCAGATGAAGTAGCACTGTTTACGACTTTTCCAACAGGATTAGTTTTAAAGTTGTCTTTTACAGGGTCTAATCTTTTATCGTCAATGCTTATAGGAAAACCTGATTTGTTATCGCCATAACCGGGTTGGTTTTGAAGATAAGGCTGTTTATATAAATATTGATTTGTATTTAAATCTGTCATCTTTCCAATTTCTTTCCATAAGTAGTCCTTAATTAATTAAAAACAGATTTTGGAAAGAAATTGCTTTTTTTATGAAAAAACAATATTTATATAAATTTATGTTAATTTTTTTACCTGTTTGGACAGGAATAAGCAGGGCATGAGTTTAACTTGGAATTTTCTTCTTCAATACACTGCAAATTAGTGCATTTTTGAAAACTTTTTCCGGGTTTTCCAAACATAAGCCTCATGAGCAAAAATCTTTCACTCATCATTTCACTAAAACTTCCTCCAATACAGTCATATCTGTTAATCGTTCTGTCTGTATCTTCCAACGTTTTTTTGATTAAACAGTTCAAATCTCCTTTATCAAGACTTTCTGATATATTTCCTATTCCAGAAATTGTCTTGATTAAACCTTCCTGAAATTTAGGATTTCCTGTAACTTTATCTATGTCAACAGTAATTTTATTTATATTAGCAGTTATATTATCCAGTTTCTTTGAACTTTTTGGTATATAAGATGCGGATGATTTTATATTTTGTTGTAATTCAGGTGAAGTGGACAGATTTTTTATGGAAGCACTTGCTACATGAAAATCACTTGCACTTAAAGATGCTTCACTGACAAATGTTCTAATATCATTCCGATTAGAATTTAGGATTTCTTCTGTAAGTGTAAGAACCCGGGTCAATTTTTTACTTGCTTCAGAAGCATTTTTAGTTGTATCAGTAGCTCCTGTTGCAATACTTTTAATCATTCCCTTTTTAACTATGTAACGCAGATCTTTTTGTGCGAGTTGAATCGCAGAAAGTCGTCCTTCTATAGTATCAACGTCTTTAAGCGTTTGTTTGGACGGTTTATCAGGATATAAAATTTCCAAATATAATTGACCGGTAAGTCCTGTTGTTCGGATTTCTGCATAAACATTTTTAGGCAAATTCAGGTTTTTTTTGTATATTAAAGCTGTGACCAAAGTATATTTGTAATCATCAGAAAAATTCAGTTCACTCACTTTTCCAATATTAACACCGTGATAATATACAGGAATACCTGTAGAAACAGGTCCGATTTCCGCAAATTTTACTATGATTGTTTTATCAGGGATTAATGAAAAAAATCTAAGCCATAAAATTGAGAATATTAACAATGACAAAGTAAAAATTATAAATAAGCCTGCCTTGAACATAATATTTTTACTGTCTGATTTTTTTAGCATAAACAAATGCCTCCGCCTTTTGTATTGATTATAGTTATATTTTCGAGTTTTTTCGCTTCATTTTATAACTGTATGACACATTTTTGAAAAATTTTAAGTTTGGGATAAAAGATCTTCAATAGTACATCTTTCCCGAAAACTTCTCGGATATGGAGAATTATCGGTTATAAATTCATTTTTTGTTCCTTCCCATTTTATTTTTCCGTCATAAAGAACTAATACTCTATCTGAAACTTTCTTAATTGTTTCAACATCGTGTGTTACTACTATTGATGTAACCCCTGTTTTATCACGAAGTTTAATCATGTCATCTTCAAGTTTTGATGCTATGCCCGGGTCAAGTCCGGTGCTTGGTTCGTCATAAAGAATTATTTCAGGAGAAACTACAAGCGCTCTTGCTATACTTATTCTTTTTTGCATTCCTCCCGAAAGTTCATCAGGATACATATTTTCTGTATAAGAAAGGGAAACCATTTCAAGAGTTTCTTTTACTTTTTTTCTTATTTTTTTTTTGCTTAAATTGGTTGTTTCTTCAAGAGCCAGAGCTACGTTTTTCCAGATGGTCATAGAATTAAAAAGTGCGCTTTTTTGAAAAGCCATGCCTAGTCTTGAGGCGTTAACAACTATTTCTCCTGAATCCATACGAATAATATTTCCTAAGAGTTTTAAAATAGTACTTTTTCCTGAACCGGAAGGACCTGCTATAGTTACAATTTCTCCCGGATATATATCAAAAGAGAGGTCTTTTAACACACGCGTGTTTTTAAAAGCTACACAAACATTTTTAAAACTTACTATAGGTTCGTTTTTGTCAAAATTATTCATAACCAACCCTAAAGAAATAAGAACTAATAAAATAATTAAAGATAAAAATAAGAATATAATTCCATACCACAGTTTTTGTAGCGGCTTCACCTACAGCTTCTGCTCCGCCTCTGACCTGAAGACCTGTAGTCGTTGCAACAATTGCTATTGTAATTCCAAAAATGCAGGCTTTTAAGAGCATTACAGAAACATCATAAGTAGTATTGACTAATCTTACTGTATCCAAATAAGTATCAAAACTAAGATTAAATGCTGAATTTGCAAGAACCATTCCAGACATAATACAAAGAAAAGTTGATAATGAACATAATAATGGAGTAATTATCGCTGAAGCCAATAATCTTGGAACTATTAAATATCTCACAGGATCTATTCCAAATACAATAAGAGCATCTATTTGTTCAGATGACTTCATGCTCCCTATTTCTGCTGAAACAGCAGACCCTACTCTTCCTGATACAACTATAGCAGAAATTATAGGACCTAATTCTCTTATTGCTGAACTTGAAACAATTGCGCCTATAAAATGTTCAGCTCCAAATTGTCGTAGTTGGTTTGAAATCTGTAAAGTCAGAACAAGTCCGACAAAAGAAGCAGTTATTGATGCGATAAATAATGAACCGATTCCTGTGGTTACTATTTGTCTGGCAACTTCTTCATAATTAATTTTCCCTCTGGAAATATACCAGAAGGTTTTAATTAAATTTATGCCCCCTTCTCCTATTTGCTCTACTGCACTTCTATACATTATTCTGAAATTTACCTGCTTTTTCTTATGGTGCTGGTTATGTTAACACGAAGTTTTTTTAGGTCTTATTAACCACATGTTTATATATTTGGGAGTAAGTATTTAATAAAAATTTTCTTTATTCCTTATTCTTTAATAGTGGTAAAATTTAAAATAATGTTATTACTTAACGGAGTATTTTAATGAATTTACCAAATTCGACCACATCTGAGTTGTTGGGTAAAAATAATGAAAAAGCTCGCAGGGCTGCTGAAAGTATTATAAACAATTCTGATATTGAAGCATGGCAGTGTTTAATGGAAAACACGGATGTTCTTTTTAGTTATATAAAAGAAAAAGCAGGACAAATGCTAATTCAGGCGATAAATAAAGATAATTTAGAAAACGTATTTAATCTTTTTAAAAAACATGAAGGTGACTGGGATGACTATATAGCTGAGGCTTTAAGTAAATTTTCATCACCCGAGTTAAATTATAAAATGATAGAGATTCTTAAAAATGGTACTGTTGAAGAGCAAACTTATGCAGCAAGATATTTTTGTCATGTAAATGAACCTGAAGCAGCAGAAGCCTTATTTGAAGCTTCGAAAAAATATTATTTGCCACTTAGAAATAATGTGGCGGAAGCATTAGGCAATCTGGAACACAAACAGTCTTACGAATTTTATTTAAACACTCTTAAATCAGATGACGAATGGGAAAAGATAGAAGCAGCACAATTTCTTGCAAATTATGGTAATCAGGAAGCCACAATAGCTATATTGGAAGCCATGTCCAGTTCAAACATGGCAGAACTGATTGCCGGTGAAATAGCTATGTTAACTGATATACATACTTTATTTTTAGCAAAAGATGAAAAAACAAAATTGTTAGCGCTTGAGGCGCTGGATAACATAATTACAGGGATCCCTGAAATCTGGCCTATGGGAGTTATTCTTGATTTTAAAATTTTTGAATGTATGGAAAGCCTCATAAATCTTGTAAAAAAAGAGACAGAGGATACAGAAGATTCGCTTGATGGCAAATATGCCCAGCTTTTAATTAAAGCAAGACAGAAATTTTCAATGTTCATGGAAAATTCTCAGTATACTTATGACGAAGAAAGAGATATTCTTGCTGAACTTGACGAAATTTATCATTTGTTGATTTATGAAGAAGAAGATTTTTGGGATAAGCAAATTCATAATCTCTATAAAGAGCTTAATACAGATGATACCAAGAGAAAACTTGCAGCATTGACTGTAATTAATGAGCTTGGGCTAGAAGATAGTGCACCTCATTTAATCAGGGTGGCTTTAAAACAGGATGAAAATGAAGCTGTTGTTTGTGAGGCTATTTCTGCGCTTGCAAAAATAGGAAAAACCGGACAAATTGATAAAAATATTCTTTTATCAAGGATTAAAGACCCTAATTTACAGGCTTTTGTTCAGGACAAACTTGCAAAAGTTTAATTATATAAGCTTATCGTAATTTATAATTTTAAATACCTATTATTCAGCGGACTTTAGTCCGCTGAATTTGTCTAAAACCAATTACAATATCCATTTTTAAAATCGATAGATGTTTTACCTTGTCCAATAAAACAAAGAAGTATTACATGTTTCTTGAATGTATATTTAATACTAACAAAATAGCTGTGTAAAATCTTTATATCTTTTAAAATTAGTTGCTTGCACCCATAAATTGTTTTTTAAAAAATAGATTTGTAACAAAATGTTAAGCATTTTTATTTATCCATTATTATTATAAAAACAATTTATGGTTTTTCCCCTTTTATAATCAGGGAAATTCAAATTCAAAAAAAAGTATAAGACCTCTTTTTGTATATAAAAACAAAAATAAGATTTTTCTTACAGGGCTTGGAGTTTGCTATTTTTTGAATTATGCCCTGTTGAACTTGACAGTTCTTTATCACCAAATTTAATAAGAGAATCAAGGTTACAAAAAGAGAGTTTAAAAATATGAAAAGTCGAAAGAGTATCTGTTTAGCAATAACTTTAACCTTTTTAACTATATTTTTGACAGGCTATTCTTATTCGGTAGCAACAAGTACTACCGAAACAGCAACAAACAATGACAAATCCGCGATTTATCATTCAACAAAAAATGATAACCCTGTAGGTAATTTCATTAAAGCAAGATATGTTTTTAGTAAAGAGAAAAAAGGTGAATATACACCGGTTTCTGTTTACATAGGAGAAAATGAAGTATTAAGAATTACCAATCCTGCCGGTGGTTTATCAACAGAGCAAAGAGCTAAAATAGTTGCAGAAAATTTAAATAGTATTATTAAATCAGGTGAAAATCCTGAAAATATAATTCCTGATTTTAAAAGCGGGTCAGGTATTATTAGAATCAATAACAAGGTATTATTTACTGTAGATTCAAGTATTGCTAAAGAATACGGAATGACCCCATCAGAGCTTGCTTTTATATGGGTAAATAATATAAGAGATTCATTAGGAGTTGCAAGAATCGTAAGAGATTTTCAATTGCTCACAGGATCAATCAAGAAAACACCTGAAACGTTTGTTCAAAAATACGGTGATTTTATGCAAACAGGATTTGCTTCCTGGTACGGTGGAAAATTTCATGGCAGATCTGCAGCTGACGGAAGCGTTTTCAGTAATAATAAATTTACCGCAGCACATAAAAATCTTCCGTTCGGCACAGTAGTTCAAGTAACAAACCTGTATAACGGCAAAAAATGTATTGTGAAAATCACTGACAGAGGACCATTTATCAGAGGTAGAATTATTGACCTTTCAAAAGTGGCAGCAAGTGAAATAGGCATGCTTTCCTCGGGTGTATCTAGAGTTAAAGTTGAAGTACTAGGCAAAGTTTAAGTTAAACAAATAATATAAAAAAATAATAAACTCTGGAATGCTGATCCGGAGTTTATTATTTTTTTAAGTATGATTGATTAAAATTTTCAGATATAATATTAATCATCAATATAAAAGCAAAAAGGATTAAGAACTTGGCTATTATATCAGAAGGTGAAAGTCTACAAAAATCCGATATAAGTGATAATAAAAAAAATTCATCCAGAGAAGCTGTATTGCCGGCTGAAAATGAATTTGACATGAATTTTGAAAATAATATAAGACCTAAAACTCTTGATGAATATATAGGTCAGTCCCAGCTTAAAGAAACACTTAAAATTAGTTTGGAAGCTGCTCAAAAAAGAAATGAACCGCTTGACCACTTGCTTTTTTACGGTCCCCCAGGGCTTGGAAAAACAACTTTAGCGGCTGTAATTGCTAATGAAATGGGTTCAAGAATTAAAACAACAGCTGCTCCTGCTCTTGAAAGACCGAGAGATTTAATAGGAATTTTAATGAGCCTAAAACCAAATGAATTTCTTTTTATAGACGAAATTCACAGGCTTAATAAATTAGCAGAGGAGATTCTTTATCCTGCAATGGAAGATTTCTCTATAGATAGAACTATAGGAAAAGGTCATACTGCAAAGACATTAAGAGTTCCTGTTCCAAAATTCACTCTTGTTGGTGCAACTACAAAAGCAGGTTCTCTTTCAGGACCATTAAGAGATAGATTTGGCATAGTACACAGGCTTGAATTTTATACAAAAGAAGAACTAACTTTTATTGTAAAAAGAACGGCAGGGATTTTAAATGCTAAAATAACCGAAGATGGAGCTTATACTGTAGCTTCCCGTTCAAGAGCAACTCCTAGAATTGCAAATAGGATGCTGAAAAGAATCAGAGATTATGCGCAGGTTAAAGCAGATGGAATTATTACGTCTGAAGTTGCCAACAGTGCTATGGATCTATTAAAAGTTGATAAATTTGGTCTTGATATTACAGATAGAGAAATTTTAAAGCTTCTTATAGAAAAATATGACGGTGGTCCTGTTGGGATAGAAACAATCGCAGTAGCACTTGGAGAAGATGTAAGAACTATAGAAGATGTTTACGAGCCTTATTTATTACAGGCGGGGTTTATTTCGAGAACACCAAGAGGAAGAAAAGCTTCTCCTGAGGCATACAGGCATCTCGGGTATCCTGTTTCTTCCATTCAAAAAGGTTTGTTTTAATCTTTAAGGAAAAATGAGAATGTTTTTTTTGAATAAAAACAATCTGAATAAGATAATTTTGCTTGTTTTTTGTATTTTTTACTTTATAGTGCCGGCATTTGCGCAGGAAGACAGTCCAGATGCTCCTTCTGGTACTAATGTCAGCTATTCGAGCGGAAAAGTTTTGCAGATTATTTCTGAAAAAGTCAATAAAGAACTTGAAGATTCTTTTCATACAGAACAAATTACACAAACTGTAAAAGTGCTGGTTTTAAGTGGGAAGTATAAAGGGAAAATTGTAAAAATCGATAATCAGCTTACTTCTAACCCTGTTTATGACATCAAAATTAAAGCAGGAAACAGAGTAATTTTAAGTGTTGAAGAAACTCCTAAAGGTGTTGATTTTTATATTGCGGATCAGGAAAGAGTTCCGGTTTTATTGATACTTGTAGGAGTATTTTTGTCTCTCTTGATGATAATCGGAGGAATGCAGGGGTTAAGGTCAATAGTTTCTATTTTGGTAACAGTAGTACTTGTATTTTTTGTACTGGTTCCGGCTGTTTTAAATAACTTTCCGATAATACTAATGACAGTGTTTATAGCTATAATTTCTACTTTTGCAACAATGTTTATTGTGTCAGGAATAAATTTAAAAAGCTTATCTGCTTCAATTGGTACGATTTTAAGCGTGATAATAGCAGGATTAATGTCCTCTCTTGTAATAAAATTTGCGCCATTAAATGGTTTTGGAAGTCAGGAATCAGTAATGTTATGGGCAGATAGACCTGATTTGGACTATACAGGGCTTTTAACGGCGGGAATGATTATTGCTTCGTTAGGTGCAGTAATGGATGTAGGCATATCGATCGCAAGTAGCATATATGAATTTAAAAATGTAAATAATACACTTAATACAAAAGACCTTTTTAGATCTGGTTTAAACGTCGGAAAAGACATCATGGGGGCTATGTCCAACACTTTGATTCTCGCTTACATTGGAGGCGCCTTCTCGCTTGTTCTATTGGCCTCAAATGCACCCTTGATAAAATTGCTTAATTTGAACTCAATTGCGGCTGAAATTGCATCTGCAATCACCGGCAGTATAGGAATAGTCCTCTGCGTACCAATTACTGCCTTAATTGCTGCATATTTAATTGGAAAAGATAAAAACAAAGAATCTGATACTTCTGTAGATGTAGATAAGAATGAATCAGAAGTTTCTACCTAAATAAATTTCCCGAAAGTATTAGTATCTTCTACTTTTTTAATTTTGACACTTACGATTTTATTCTTAAAATCATCCGAGCCGTCAACTAAAACAGGAATAAAGTTGTCTGTCATTCCTTTTAACAAACCTGTTTTTTTATCTCTTGCAAGCTCAATAAGCACTTCGAGGTTTTTTCCGATAAAACTTTCCCTGAAATCAAGATTTTTTTTCTTTGCAAGCTCTGTTAGCCTTTTATTTCTTTCTTTTTTTATATTTTCAGGTACCTGATTTTCTATTAAACCCGCCGGAGTACCTTTTCTTTTTGAATAAGAAAACACATGAATATAGCTTATAGGAAGTTTTTTCAGGTTTTCGCAAGTGTCTTCAAATTGTTCTTGGGTTTCTCCCGGAAACCCGATTATAATATCACTTCCTATTGCTATATCAGGAATGTTTTTGTCAAGCTTTTCGATTAATTTGTTGTAATATTCAACATTATAGCGCCTTCTCATGGCTTTTAATATTTCATTATTTCCGCTTTGAAGAGAAATATGTAAATGACGACAGAATTTTTCGGAATTTGTAATAGTTTCTATAAGTTCATCAGTAAATTCCATAGGATCAATTGAGCTTAATCTGAATCTTTTCAAGCTTTCTATTTTCTCAATTTCTTTAATTAAATCAGCAAGGTGGGTTTTAGGAGTTAAATCAAGCCCCCATTGACCAAGATGTATTCCTGAAAGTACTAATTCCTGAAACCCTTGTTTTGTAATTTCATTAACCTGATTAATTATATTTTGCAGCTCGTTGCTTCTACTTTTTCCTCTTGCATAAGGCACTATACAGTAAGAGCATCTGAAATTGCAGCCGTCCTGAACTTTAATATTAGCCCTGGTTCTACCGGAGGCTGAAAAAACAACTTTGTCCTGAAATTTATCTTGTTGCATAATGTCAGAAACATAGATTTTGTTTTCCTGCTCAAAAATTTTGCCATTTGTGATTAATTCGGCTATTTCAAGCTTTTCGGTGTTTCCTAGAACCAGATCAACTTCATCAAGCTGAGCAGCTTCTTCAGGGGAAACCTGTGTGTAGCATCCGCAAAGAATTATTTTGGCATCAGGGTTTGTTTTTTTTGCTTTTCTCGCGTAATATCTTGATTCGTTATCGCTTTTTCCGGTTACGGAGCAGGTATTGATTACATAAACATCTGCAACTTCGCTAAATTTTATGATTTCCCAGCCAAGTTCCATAAATTTATCAGAAATTATAGAGGATTCGAGCTGATTTGCCCTGCATCCAAGTGTATGAATTGCAATCTTTTTCATAATATTATTTTAACTGAAAAATACTTTCGCTTCACCGTAAAAAGAAAAAGCCTTTTTATTTAAAAAGGCTTTGGCAAATACGGCATTCAAAAATTTTTGACGCATTTGCAATTTAAAAGTTCCAAAATTTTTATTTATAAAATTGTCCATGGCGGATTTTCTTCTGCTATAAGCGCTTCGATAGAAAATTCATTCAAAAGATCTTTTAAAACAGGCAGAATAATTCTTTCTGTTTCAAAATGCCCTGCATCTAATACAATAAAATCTTTTGCATCCAAAGCGTTGTGGTATTTCACGTCTCCGGTTATGAGAACATCAATATCTTTTATTTTTGGAATAAAACTTGTTCCGCTTCCAGGGATCACGGCAATTTTCTTGACCTTAGTTTTGTTTGAATGATTTATAAGTTTTATTTTGTCTATTTTAAGGATTTCTTTCAGTTCTTTGATAAATATATTAAGTTCTTTTTCTTTTTCAAGTTCTCCAACTCTTCCAAGCCTGAAATCTTCCGGTATTTGCACCAGAAACATAATATCTTTCAAGTCTAATAACTCTGCAAGCTTATCTGCAATTCCGCCCTGCGCAGAATCTAGATTTGTATGCGCAGAATAAACCTGAATATTGTTCTGTATAGCCTTAATTACGGGCAAAATAGCATTATTCTCGGTTGAAATATTATTAATCTTCTCGAAAATCAATGGATGATGTGAAATTATTAAATTACAGTTGTTTTTTATCGCCTGTTCAACGATATCAATCGTGCAGGTTAAAGCAAGAAGTATTTTGCTTACTGAATTATTACCAAGATAAACCTGCCAACCTGAATTGTCCCAATCGCTTGCAAGCTCCGGCGGGGCAAATTTCTCAATTTTTTCAATTATTTTATTTAAATTAGTCATATTTTATTTAAAAATCTCTTTTAAAATAATCTTTGCCAGCTCTTTTTTAAGTGTTTTGTCAATTTTAATTTCGTTCATGAATTTGTCTATAATTGTAACAGCATTGTAATCGCTGTTAAACCCGATTTCTTTATCAGAAATATCGTTAGCTATAATAAAATCAAGATTTTTGCTTCCAATTTTCTTTTTGGCATTTTCGATTAAGTCCTGACTTTCCGCGCAAAAGCCTACTAATACTTGGTTATCTCTTTTTATCTTAGAAATTTCTTTTAATATATCAGGATTTTTGACTAATTCAAGAGTTATATTTTCTTTTTCGCCTTTTTTTATTTTATGATCAGAAGTACTATTAACTCTGAAATCAGCGACAGCCGCCGCCATTATTAAAGCATCAACCTGAGAAAATTCGTTTTTAACAGTCTCAAGCATTTCCATAGCTGTGGAAAGATTTATAATCTTATAAGGTTTATCAACTTTTATTGTGGAAACAAGAGTAACATCCGCACCAAAACTATAAGCCGCATCAGCTAAAGCAATTCCCATTTTTCCCGAGCTTCTGTTTCCAATGTATCTTACCGGATCGATAGGCTCTTTTGTTCCACCTGCTGTAATTATTATTTTTTTACCTTGTAAAAACTTTTCTTTACTAAGGATTTCCAATGCTTTTTCCAGTATTTTGCCAATATCAGCAAGTCTTCCCGTTCCTTCATATCCGCATGCTAATTCTCCTGATTCAGGCGGAATTATATAAAACCCGGCTTTTTCAAGCTTTACAATATTTTCCTGTACAAAAGAATTTTCCCACATATTACAGTTCATCGCCGGTGCAAGAATAACAGGTTTATTAAAAGCCGCAATTAATGAAGTGAGAAGGTTATCACATATTCCGTTTGCCATTTTTCCTATAGTATTTGCAGAAGCAGGCACGATTAAGAATAAATCGGCGCTGTCGGCAAGACTTATATGCTCAGGCTTCCATTCAGGAACATCAAACTGCTCGCAGTAAACGGAATTTCTTGTGAGTGTCCTCAATGTGGTTTCGGTCACAAATTTTTTTGCAGCAGGCGTAATTACAGCTCTTACATCAGCGTTAAGCTTTATCAATTTTCTAATTAAATCGCAGGTTTTGTATGCCGCAATGCCGCCTGTTATACCTATTATGATTTTTTTTCCGGATAGTGTCATTTGTTTTTTATCCCATCAATTTCTCTTAAAATAATTGTTTTAAGATTTTGAAGAGCTGTATCAAGATTATCATTAATCATTACATAATTAAATTCATGCTTCTGTTCAAGTTCTTTTTTGACAATAGCCAGTCGCTTTTGAATTTCTTCTTCTGTCTCTGTGCATCTTTTAATAAGCCTTTCTTTTAATTCTTCAAAAGAAGGCGGCTCTATAAATATTAAAATAACATCTTTTAGCTTATTTTTTACCTGAAGCGCTCCTTGAACTTCAATTTCAAGGATTATGTTTTGACCATCTTTAAGCATTTTTTCAACAAAATTTTTGTTTGTGCCATATAAATTTCCCGAAAATTCTGCCCATTCAAGAAATTCACCTAATTCTATTCTGTTTTTGAAGTCTTCTTTTGTTAAGAAGAAATAATGAGTGCCATTAATTTCTCCAGGTCGAGGATTTCTGGTTGTTGCAGACACCGAAAGTTTTATCTCAGGATGTTTTTCGCGAAGCATTGAAACAAGAGTGCCTTTTCCAACGCCTGACGGTCCTGAAATTACAAATAAAGTCCCTTTTTTTACAGAATTTGTCATAAAATATTTAATTTTCCCTATAAATCATTATTTACAAGTTTAAAAAATACATATTTATCTTTTGTTTTTTCATAAATTGCGCAAAAATAACCTGAAGGATGTTTAATATTGTAGTCATAGCTATATGTTTTATTAAGGTCAAAACTAGATGTTTCAAATTTTGTGCAAATTTTGAATTTTGTGTCATTTATAATTGAATAATCAGGTAATTTGTTAGTTTTAGGATCACTAAACTTTGTTGAATCAGAAATAAAATTTAAATTTGAAGGAAGTTTTGAGTTTGAATTGTAATAACTTCTTATTTCATAGGATAAATTTCTTATTATATTAACTCTTTTTTCATCAAGACGAATTTTTCTTTGTTTTTCAGGACCTCCTGTAATTATTATGCCTGCAATAATAGCTGTTAATACAACAAAACAGCTTATTGTAAATAGTATTTCAGGTAATAGTGTTTTTTGTAAATTATTATTATTTTCCATTACAGTTTTTTTCCTTTAATGAATAAATCATCTTGTTTCATTTCATGAAGATAATAGCTGAAAATAAGCATTGCAATTACAAAAACAACAGAAGCATCTAGAAATGAATTTAAAGAAAGTTCTCCTCTAAAGAAGTTTGATAAAACGGATGTTAAATCCGTAATTCCTGTAATTGCAGTAATTAAAAGGATAAGATAAATCATCATTTTTCTTATAAGAGATTCTCTTTTTTCAGGATTTTTTATAAGATCTTTTACAATATGCAAAGAAAGGAAAGCATATACAGGAAAAGCAACAATTAATTGAGAGATCGCCCAACTAACAGCCATAGAAGAATACTTTGATTGTGTTAAATAATCTTTAAACAAGTAATCTACAAATTTAAATAATAACGTTCCTGCTGCAAAAGAAGACATTGTTAATGTTATAAATACAATAGAATAAACAAAAATATCTTTGACAATTTGGTTAAACTGTTGCTTTGGTGCTGGAATAATTAATCCACAAGAATCCAAACCGCTAAAATTGGATAGAATTTTATCTATAAGGCTTTTAGGCCATCCGACATTTGTAAGATTTTCTTTAATTTGTTCTTTTGATAAGCCTTGTAACAAGGCTGTTTCTACATATTTTTTTAATTCTTTAGACATTTATAAAACTCCTTTTGAGATTTAAGATAAAATTATAATACATTTTTTCCTTCAGAAGAATACATTTTTTTTCTTTGAGAAGCTGTTTTTTCAATGGTTTTTTCAAAATTTTCTTCGTTTTCAATAAGTTCTTTTTCTAATTCATCAAGATATTTTTTCAATTCTTTTACAGCTGCAACAACGTTTTCTTTATTTTGAATGAGCATATCTTTAGAAAGTTCGGGATTTGTTGTAGCAAGCCGTGTCATATCCCTAAACCCGCTGGATGCCAACGTTAATGCCAGTTCTGAAATATCTTTGTCTGGATAAGCTTTAACCATCCCAAACAATGATTGGCTCAAAAATAAAGGCATATGGCTGATAAGAGCAACCGCTTTATCGTGTTGAATAGGATCTGTAATTACAATTTTTGCTCCTAATTTTTCTATAACAGAGCTAAGCTTGATTAAATCTTCTTGATTAGACCATTTTGATGGGGTTAAAACCCACTTTGCTTCCTCAAAAAGATTTTCAGAGGATGTATCAAGACCTTTGTTTTCAGTTCCTGCCATAGGATGACCTCCTATGAATCTAACAGGAGATTGGATTGTATTAATAAAGTCAAGTATTTCGCCTTTAAGACTGGCTACATCAGTAATTATTGTTTCAGGTTTTACTTTTGAGCTTAAAAGATTTATTGTTTCAATGGTTTTATTAATAGGAGTACAAACAAAAATCAAGTCGGCTTTGCAAGCCAACTCAATGCCTGTAGAGCCTTTATTGATAATATTTTCAGCAAGGGCTTGATCTATAGTTTCTTTCCTTCTTGCTATTCCTAATAATTCAAAGCCTTTATCTTTCAGACCTTTTAATATTGAGCCTCCGATTAGCCCCAATCCTATTACTGCTATGGTTTTAATTTCTGCCATAAGAGATTACCCTTCCTTTGATACCAGCCATTGCAGTGACAGCTGCAAAAGTTCTTCTGAATCTTCTTTATTTTTAGCTAAAGGCAAGGTGTTTTTAAGGCTTTCAGCAGATTCTTTTTTTGTATAGCCAAGGGAAAGAAGTACGGTTTCGGCTTCTATATAACTTTGATTAATTTCAATATCATCAATTTTGGTTATTTCAGAAGGTTTCAAGACAACTTTTTCCCGCCAGTTAGTCATTTTATCTTTAAGTTCAAGAATAATTCTCTGAGCGATCTTTGGACCAACACCTTTTGTTTTAGAAAGAGCTTTTGCATCGCCGCTTATAACTGCGCTTACAAGGCGATATGCGCCTAATTCCCCAAGCAACAAAAGAGCAACCTTTACACCAATACCTGAAACACTTTGTAAAATGTTAAATAAGTCTCTGTCTTCTCTTGTATTAAACCCGCATAAAGACATATTATCTTCTCTATGGATTAAAGAAGTATATATAGTAACTATATTGCCTTCTTCAGGAAGCAAAGAAACCACTTTCTTGTTAGTGGTAATAATATAGCCGATATTGTTAACTTCAACAGTAATATTACAACCAAAAGGACCGTCTTCTACTTTTGAAATCAATGTGCCTTTTAAATAATTAATCAAATTTTTAACTCCATCCCGCTTCTTTTAAGAAGATCCAAGTCGTCTTTTGGTTCTATGCCTATAGTAGTAAGGTAATTTCCTACAAGGATACCATTGATACCAGTTTTTAAACCAAGTTCCTGATATTTCGGAGAAAATCTTAAAGCTCTGCCTCCTGCGTATCTTAGTTCTGATTCAGGCATTGCAATTCTAAAAATGGCTATAGTTCTAAGTATTTCCTCTGCGTCAATCGAATCAGTATGAATTTCAAAGGGAGTTCCTTCTATAGGGTAGAGAAAATTTATAGGAATACTGGCGGGTCTGAGTTCTGCAAGTTCGGCAGCCATTTCTGATCTTTGTTGTCTGGATTCTCCCATTCCTATAATAACTCCAGAACAAGCTTCAAGCCCGCATTTTTTTGTTAAATTTATAGTATTTATTCTGTCTTGATATGAATGAGTCGTGCATACTTCATTGTGATAAGACTTACATGTATTTATATTGTGATGATATCTTTCAAGGCCTGCTTCTTTTAGTTCTAAAAGTTCTTTTTCATCTAAAATACCAAGAGAAGCGCAAACCATAAAACCGCCGATTTCTTTTAAAAGAGAAATCATCTCAAGAAGTTTCTCAAAATCTTCAGATTCAGGGTTTCTTCCTGATGTAACAATGGAAAACTTTGTTACTCCATTTTCTCTGGCACTTATGGCACATTTTTTTACTTCTTCAAGTGAAATAAGAGAATGTGTTTCTATATTTGTTCTGTAATGAGAACTTTGAGCGCAGTATTTACAGTCTTCTCCGCATTTGCCTGTTTTTGCACTTACGATACTGCAAAAATCCACTTTGTTTTTGAAATTTTGTTGAGTTATTTTTGATGAAATCCCTATAAGCTCTTCAAGAGGAAGTTCATATAGCTCCAAAAATTCATTAATATTTGTTTTTACAGCCATTGGATGATTTCTCATTTAAGTTAAAGGCAGGATTTCTGTATCTTCTTCTGTTAAATGTTCTCTGGAAACCTTTTTAAACCCGTATGTGAAATATATTGTCATTCCAATAGTAATCCATATACCGAACATTATAAGTGTTTTGAATGAAGGCAATCCGAAAATAATCAACACTAGACATATTAGTGCCCCTAAAGCAGGTGTTACAGGTGCAAAAGGAACTTTAAAAGGTCTGTGTCTACCAGGGTCAGTTTTTCTAAGAACAAGAACTCCTACACAAACCATTAAAAATGCTGTAAATGTTCCGATATTACAAAGTTCAGCAGCGGCATTAAGGTCTAAAACCAAACTTAATAAGGCTATCATGCTTCCGAGTATAATTGTATTAATATGAGGTGTATGAAATTTAGAATGAATTCTGGAAAATACACCCGGTAAAAGTTTATCTCTGGACATTGCAAAAAGAATTCTTGAAGCGCCAAGCTGTAAAACTAATAAAACAGAAGTTAAGCCAGCTATTGCGCCTATTGAAATAAATCCTGCAATCCAATTTTGGTTTACTGTCTTCATCGCAGCTGCTATAGGTGCGTGTGTGTCAATCATGTTCATAGGAACCATTCCGGTTAATACAGCAGCAACTGCCATATAAAGAACAGTGCATATTGCAAGTGAAGCTAAAATACCTATTGGTAAATCTCTTTGAGGGTTTTTTGTTTCTTCTGCCGCTGTTGAAACCGCATCAAAACCGATATATGCAAAGAATAAAAGGTATGCTCCTACAAAAATTCCTTTCATTCCGTTAGGAGCAAATGGAACCCAATTATCAGGCTTTACATAAAATGCTCCAACTCCGATAAAAAGACAAATCACAATAAGTTTTACAACAACCATAGTGAAAGCCATTTTGGTACTTTCTTTAATTCCTACATATAAAAATGCTGTAACAACTGCGATAATAAAAATTGCGGGCAAATCCATACTTATAGGTATTGGTCCTAAATGAGGTATATTTAATGCTGGATCAAGCCCTGCGGCTTTGAATTTTTCAGCAGCAATACTGTATGGATGAATAAGCCATAATGGAGGATTGGTAATAAAATTAGGTAAAACTCCTTCAAAACCTTTTAGAAAATTCATTAAATATCCTGACCAGCTGCTTGCAACAGTAATATTTCCTATTGCATATTCAAGCATAAGCATCCAGCCTATAAACCATGCCGCAATTTCTCCTAAGGTAGCATAGGTGTAAGTATAAGCACTTCCAGCTACCGGTATCATAGCTGCAAATTCTGCATAACATAGTGCAGATAAGCAACAAGCAGTAGCTGCAAGTATAAGAGAAATCATAACTGCCGGACCTGCTCCAACGTGAGTGGAACTTCCTGCAGCTGCAGTTCCTGAAAGAGCAAAGATTCCGGCACCTATAACGCCGCCTATGCCCAGTATTGTTAAGTCGAAAGCAGTTAAAGATCTCTTTAACTTATTACTATTAGCTGAATTAATTAAAGCATCAGGATTTTTCTTTCTGAAAATGTTGGTAAATTTTCCAATAAATGCAGGAGTGATACAAATGTCTTCTTTTTCCCTGTCAATTACTTCGTTTGCTGTCATGATCCCTCCAAGGTAGCTTAAGAAATAAATAAAAATTAATGACTAACCAGGCTATTTTAATGTTCATTATTGATTTTACTTTACTACAATAAAAAGTACAGTAAAAATAATAATGAAATGATTTTAACATTATTTTATATTTCTTGAAAAAACTTATTATTAGTCGAAAAACCCTTGAAAAAGTCTTTTTGGTGTTTATTAAAGTATAAAAAATCACAACAAAAGAATGCGCGTGTATTTTTTTCTAAAAAGACACTCTTTGTTTTATTCTTACAGTTTTAAAATTTTTAAAATTATGAATAAATTTACTCATAATTTTTAAGAGACTGGTTAATTATTTTAATCATGTCGTTTTTGGCATGCTTTGGATAAATAATTTCACAATTTTCGCCATATTTTAATAATCTTTTTATTAGTGCATCATTGTCGTCTATATGTGCTGTAACGGTTATTGTGTTAGATTTTTCATCTGTGGATGTAATTTTTTCGTTTTCGTAAGGTCTATAAACCTTTGCCAGATTCCCTTTAAGTTTGAATGATACAGGAAGTAATATCTCATTGTATTGTGATTTTGTTGGTAATTGTTTTATATCAACAATTTGGTTAAGTTTAATAGAGTGTGTTTGTTCAGATATGGGGTTGTATCCTGAAATATAAACCTCTTTTTTGTTATATTTTATATTTTTTAGTTCTAAAATAATTTGTTTTTCTTCATTATTATAAGGAAGTTTGTATTTAATAGAAACTCTTTGATTAGCTGATTGAAAATTTTCAATTTTTTTAATAAGTTCTTGAAAAGGAGCATGTTTGAAAAAATCTGTTTCCAAATTCTCACGCTGTTTTTTTAGTTCTCTATTTAAAAGTTGAACCTGTTTATCAGGAATAAATTTTTTTATTTTTTTCAAAAAATTATTGTAATTATCAATTATTTTGTTTTGATGCAAGCTTTCTGCATAACAAAGCATCACCGCAAGGTTTTTTATTTGTTCGTTGCTTAATTCTATCAGTACCGGCGATTTATTAAGTTCATAATTATAATTGTTTGCCGCAGTTGGCTTGGAAATGTCATAACCTGCAGTTCTTAAAGTGCTTATATACTTTAATATTACCTCTTTTGAAAAGTATCTTTCTGTATATTGATCAGAAGAAAATATATTGTTGAGATAATCGACTTTTCCCTGCCCATCGTTTAGATGAAGCAATAAAAGCAAAACTCTATATGCTGTTGCGCTTATCTTAATTCTTTTATTCATAAACCCACTAAAAGCTATGTTGTACTAATATCTTTGTGTATTTCTGCCATCATTTTAAGCTTGAGAATTATTTCTTCCCTTATGTTTTCCGGAGATATAATTATGCAGTCTGGTCCATAAGCCAAGGTATTTTGTATAAAGTTGAATTTATTATTTATTTTTGCCTGCACAATCAGATTAGTATCATTTTTTTCAAGAATTTTTTCAGATTCAGAAGGAACAAATGAAAATGCCGAATCTCCTGTAAGTCTATATTTTACTTCAAAAGTTTTATTGATTTTGTTTTTTTCTACAATATTAACTGTTTTTATAGATTTTATTCTGTCTAATCTAAGATATAATGTTTCATTTAGCTCCTCATTATAACCCCATAAGTAGAATGAGCCGTTTTCAAGTGTTAATTTTTCTGCTTTTATCCAAATTTCTTTTTCACCGGAGTTTGGAGAATTATAAATAAGCATTATGTCTTTGTTTTGGTTGCAATATTTTTCTATTAAATTTAGTTCTGGTAATATATTTTCAATATTGGTTTCACGACATAAAGTTGATTTTTTGGCAGATAAAAAAATTTTTTTGCTTTCAGGGTTAATAAGGTTAAGAATTTGATTAAACAAATCGTCAATTTCTACGGCTAATTTCCAGTTTCCCAAAGTTGATATGTACTTTCTTATTTCAATAATAGTATTAATTTCATCATTAGAAAGGTTTAGTTTAAAGGGATGGGACTTTAAGATATATTTATAGTCGGTATTTTTTGATGGTCTTGAAATTTCGCAGCCGATTGATCTCAAAGTGTTTATATAAATGCAGATTGTGTCATTTGATAAATTTCTGGCACCTTCAATATTTTCCTGTATTTTTTGATTTATATCATCCTCGCTTAAAGGTTCCTTTAAGAGAATGTTCAGAATGGAAAGAATCCTGAATGCTGTAATACTTATATTATCAAGGTTTTTTGAATCCAGCTTTTTGTTTTCGAATGCCATATAAATTCATACAACTTTTACATTCTGCAAATACACACTAAATATTATGTACACATATGTAGTATAACATACATACCTTGAAAACTTTGTTAATGGTTACAATATATGAATAAAACTAACATATTTACGGTTATTTAATCTTTTTACTTGGCTATTCAAATTAATGACTGTTCATTTCCTGAAAAATCGTAACCCTGTACAATAGGAAACCTTCTTCCTGCACCAAAAGCTTTGGTTGTAACTTTAAGCCCCAGTGCAGCTTGTCTTCTTTTGTACTCACAGTTGTTAATTTTTTTTACTATATCTTTAACAAGCTCTTCAGGGTACTTTTTCGACATTTCTTTAATTGATTTGTTTTCTTCCACAAACATTTTTAAGATGTCATCAAGAATTTCATAAGGTGGCAAAGAATCCATGTCTTTTTGATCAGGTCTTAGTTCTGCAGAAGGCGGTTTTGTAATTGTATCTTCAGGGATTATTTCATTAATTCTGTTAATATATTTTGCTAATCTGTAAACCATAACCTTTGGAACATCTGAAAGTACAGCTAATCCTCCGCACATATCTCCGTAAAGTGTGCAATATCCAACGGATAATTCTGATTTATTTCCTGTGGTTAAAAGTAAATGCCCGTATCTGTTTGAATGCATCATTAAAATATTTGCCCTTATTCTCGCCTGAAGATTTTCTTCCGCTAAATCTACAGTCCTGCCGTGTTCTTTCTGAATAGTATCTATGTAGGAATTGAACATATTGATAATTGGTATATTTAAAAACTCTATATCAAGGTTTTTAGCGAGTATTTCCGAATCACTCACGCTTCCTTCGCTGGAATACATGCTGGGCATAGTTATTCCTGTGACATTTTCTTTTCCTAAAGCGCAAACTGCAAGCGCAGCGGTTACCGCTGAATCGATTCCTCCTGATAAACCTAAAACAACTTTTTTAAATCCTATTTTTCCGCAATAATCTTTAATTCCCGTACATAAAGCTTTAAAAAGGCTTTCTTCTTCTGTTTGAGAAATATAATGAGATTCACCGGTGTTTGAATCAATGTCATAAACAGAAAAATCTTCTTCAAAATCCCTGCAAAGACATTTAATTTCGCCTTTTTGGTCTATGACAAAGCTTACTCCATCGAAAAGAAGGTCATCATTTCCACCAACCTGATTTACGTAAACAATAGGAATATTATTTTTCACAGAAGTGTTTTTCAATATAGAAAATCTGTCTTTTTCTTTATTAAGTAAATATGGTGATGCGGATATATTGATAATAGCGTCAATACCATCTTTAACAAGTTTTTCCGCTGGGTCTATATGATACAACTGTCTTTTCCAGTAATCCTTATCGTTCCATAAGTCTTCGCATATTGTAATGCCAAGCTTCTTGTCTTTAAAATCTATAACAAGCTCTTGATGTCCTGGTTCAAAATATCTGGTTTCGTCAAAAACATCATAAAAAGGCAATAAACGCTTATAATATTTAGCGATGATTTCGCCGTTATTTATGAAAGCAGCCGCATTATGGCATTTTTTGCCGGTAGGGCTTTTATTTATATCAACGTATCCGCAAATTATACCTATATTTTCTGAAGCAGCTCTTATTTTATCGAGGAATTTCAAGTTGTCATTTACAAAACAATCAAAATCAAGCAGGTCTTTAGGCGGATAACCTGTAATTGCCAATTCTGGAAAGACTATAAGGTCAATTTCTTTTTCTTTTGCTTTATTAATATTTTTTATTATCAAGTCGGTGTTTCTTTGCAGGTCACCGACTTTTGTATTTATTTGGCAAAGTGCTATTTTCATTTATTTTACGGTATCTCTTTTTTCTATCGCTTCAAGTTTATTTCCTGGAATTAAGCTGAAAAGTTCATTTACTTCTTTGGGTTCAGTAATCATTTCTTTAATAATTATGTTAATGAGAGTAAATAATGCTTGAGCTATTTCAGGATTGTCTTGAACGTCTAATTCTCCTATAGAATGAACAGCATCATTTCCAGTAATACGTACAAAATCAAAAGCTTTTTGTAATTTAGAAGATAATCCACTCTTTACTAATTTACCAATTTTGCAGTTTAAATTTTGGTTGCCTTCGACTAATTCATTACATAATTTTTCTAAAGCTAATCTTAATAAAGCACAAGCACCTCTAGGAGATTTTAATAAAATTTCTCTCGCTTCTAAATAATCATTTTTAACATTTTCCGGCATATCATCATGTGGAAGGGGTGCTGTTGATAAAACAGGATAAATCATTTTTTTATAATACCAAATCGAGGCATTTTCGCATCCTGAACATTTTGCTGTCGAAATTCTAGAAGAAGTCCATTGATTGTTTCTCCAATCAATTTCATCATTCTCATAATGACTATGTTCTTGCCAAAATTGAGAAGTTAAACCTCCACAATGCGGACAAGTAAATAATGTTTCTTCGAACTCGGGAGCTACATATTTATTCATAGATCTTATTTCCTTTTTTGAATGTCATCATGACAGAGGAATAAAAAAAGGAGAGGAAGGGATTCGAACCCTTGTGGCCTTGCGGCCCATTCGCTTTCGAGGCGACGCCAATCGACCGAACTCTGGCACCTCTCCATTATTTTATTTTTATATTATTTCATAAAAATTGCTTATCAAGTCTTAATTTTGTTAATATTATAATTAAAAAATGATAAAAATTTTCCATTACTTAATTTTTGAAAGAAATTTATGCTTAAAACTAAAAATAAATTTATTAAATCAACATTTTGCGTTGTTTTATTCTTTCTGTTTATTGCAGTAGTTTCAGCCCGCCCTATTGATTTATTTAAACTTAATGATAATACTCTGGATATTGTACAAATTAGCGACGTTCATTTTGATACTAAAACAAAAAGCAACTCAAAAAGAATGCTGGAATTTTCCAGGGATTTTCTTAATGATGCTATATCAAAGGTCTATGATTTAACGGGAGCCGAATTGGTTGTTTTCTCAGGAGATATTGTTAACCATTCAGATAAAAATGAATTCTTAAAATTTTTAAATATTGCAAATAAATTATGTATACCCTGGTATTATGCACCGGGAAATCATGATATTGGTATTTTGGGCGGGCTTTCAAAACTTGATGTTACAACACTTTGGCTTAAAAATTCAAAATTATTAGACAGAAAAAATCTTTGTTTCGACAATCAAAATTCATACTATCCTGCAAATCATCCTCTTTTTTATTCTTACACCCCAAAGAAAAATTTCTTACTTCTTTTTTTAGACGGAGTAATTGATAATGAAATTACTGCTAACGGTTATTTTCCAAAGGATGAGCTTGTTTGGCTAGAGAATCAATTAAAAAACAATCTTGATAAAAAAGTAATAATTGTACAGCATTTTCCTGTAGTAGAACCTTTTAAAAGTAATTCTCATGTGGTGCGCAATGCTGATGAATATCTGAAAATTATTGATAAATATAGCAATGTTGTTGCAATATTAAGCGGACATTACCACTTCGCAAAGATTACACAGCGAAAAAATGTTCTTCATATTAGCACTCCCGCGCTTGTTGAATACCCAAATGCTTTTAGGGAAATAAAAATAACAAAAATGAATACTGGCACAAAATTTGAAATAAGACTTATTGAAACAAAAACCATTGAAACAAACCTACAATATGCTCAAAAAATAAGTAAAAGTCGTTCAAAAAAAACAACTTTGGATAATGGTCAGGAATATGATAGAAACGCAGTAATAATAATAAAAAATCCAATTTCACAGTAATTCAATCTATAAAGCTGATATAAAAAGATTAATTTTAAAAGCTATTTTTTTGCATAAATAAGAAATTATTATATAATTTAATATATAACTTAGGTTAAGTGAGAAATTTAAATGTCAGGCGTAAATAATCAAGACGGTCTAATTATTGATAAAGTAACTGAATTGCAGGAAGAATTAATTCAGTTAAATAAACTTTTTGAAATCTCAAATATAACAAATTCCGTTTCTACTATTAATGCTTTGGCTGAACAGCTTTTAAATTTTATTAAATTGAATTTTGATGTAAAAAATGCTGCATTTTTTATGTTGGATGAGAATAAATATAGTATTCTTTCTTACGATAATATAATTTCACCCAATTCATACGAGTTTGAAAACCTTGGTGAAGGTATATGGCATATTATTGAAACAGGTAAGCCTATAAAAATATTGAATGAAGAAGGAAGAAACATTTATTTTCAGTTTTTTGAGTCTTATGACTTATTAAATTTAGATTCTTGTATATGGCTGCCTTTTGTTAATGAAGGAGAAGTGCTTGCTATAATTTCTCTAGGCTCTAAAAAGACAGAAAAGCCTTTTACAAAGAGCGAAATGATTTTTTTGGATAAAATAATTCAGTATATTTCTCCTGTAATAAACAAATTTCAAAAGCTTAAAGAGAAAGAATCAAGTTTAAGTTACCTTCAAAAAACTCTGCATAACATATCAATCCTTTATAATATCGGTCAGGCAATGAATTTTATAGATGACTTGAAAAGATTAATTCAAATCATCCTTGCAAAAGCTATTCAGACAATAGGTGCAGAAAAAGGTTCTTTGATGCTTTATGATTCAGTAACAGAAGAACTTGTCATAAAGGTTGTTTACGGTTTGCCGGACAAAGAAATAGAAGATAAAATTAACGAAGGTCTTATTGAATGTACAAAAATCAAGGTTGGAGAAGGAATAGCCGGAGAAGCTTTTGCTCATAAAAAAGCTATAATTACTAATCTTGGTTCTAATGATCCTAGATTCTTCCAGTCAGATCTTTCTAATGTAAATTCACTCCTTTGTTTGCCTTTGATAGTAAAAGATGAAGCAATTGGAGTTATAAATATCTCTAATAAAAAGGATAAAAATTTATTTAATCAGGATGATCTTGATTTTATGGGTGCTCTTGCAAATCAGGCAGCTATTGCGATAAGCAATGCGCAGCTTTATAAGCTTGCAATAACAGATAGTTTAACTAAATTATATATTAGAAGGCATTTTGAATATCTCCTTGATAATGAATTAAGAAGATCTCAGAGATATAAACACTCAATGACCCTTTTGATGATGGATATAGATAACTTTAAATCTATAAACGATACGTATGGACATCAAATAGGCGATGAAATGCTTATGCAAATTGCTGAAGTTATATTAAATACTGTAAGAAAAATTGATATGCCAAGTCGTTACGGTGGAGAAGAATTTGCGGTTATTTTGCCTGAAACACAGAAAGATAACGCAAAGAGAATCGCTGAACGTCTCAGAAAAAAAATAGCGAATATTATTATAAGAACAAAAGATAAGCAGGAAGTTTGTCCTACAATTAGTATAGGTGTAGCTTCATATCCTCTTGATACAGAAGACAGAAGCGATGTTATCGGTTTTGCCGATAAAGCGCTTTATTTTGCTAAGCATAACGGAAAAAATCGTGTAGCAGAATATACTCCTGAAGGTTGTCAACTTCTTCCAAATGAAGAATAAGGGTTCAAATTTCTTTTGCGTTTTCTTTTTTTAGCTTATCAAAAATAATTTTAACATCCTGTGTTCTTGATTTATCACAAATCAGAATAGCATCTTCAGTTTCTATTATGACTAAATTTTTCACCCCTATTGTTGAAATAAGTTTTGAGGAACTGTAAATATAAGAATCTTGAGTATCTATTGATATTACATTTCCTTTTATGTAGTTTTGATTAGCGTCTTTGTCCATGACATCATAAATTGATTCCCATGACCCAAGGTCATTCCATCCGCAGTCAACAGGAATAAGCGCAATTTTATCGGATTTTTCCATGACAGCATAATCTATGGATATTGACGGTATGGATATATAAACTTCTTTTTCGATAAAATCTTTAGTTAAATCGAGTTTATTTAAGCCAGTAAACACATCAGGAGAATGAATTTGCATTTCCTTTAGAATTGTTGAAGCTTTAAACATAAATATGCCACTGTTCCAGAAATAATTTCCGGCTTCCAGATATTTTTTTGCAGTTTCAAAGTCCGGTTTTTCTTTGAATTCATCGACTTTATAACCATCATTGCTGAGCTTTTCGTCCGTAAAAGTTTTTATATAACCATACCCTGTTTCAGGTTTTGATGGTTTTATCCCAAAAGTTACGATATATCCGTCTTCAGCAAGCTTAATTCCTTCTCTGACAGCATTTAAAAATGCTTCATTATTTTGAATAAGATGATCTGAAGGGGTTACAAAGATGACAGGATCGGAATTTTTCTCTGCAAGATTATTTTGTATAAGTAAAGCCGCCAACCCTATTGCAGGAGCGGTATTTCTTCCAACGGGTTCTCCTATTGCTTTATATTCTTCATTTGAATCTAGTTCTGCAAGTTGAATTTTTATTTCAGGTAAGTGCATATCGTTTGTCACGGTAATTATGTTTTTTGCGGGAATTACATCCGTAAGCCGCAGAAAAGTCGACTGAAAAAGAGAATTTTCACCGGTTAATTTTAATAACTGCTTGGGATACATTTCTCTACTGAGAGGCCAGAGCCTGCTTCCGCTGCCTCCTGCCAGTATTACGCCAAAAATATTTTTATTTTCACTCATTTTTTTAAATCCATTGTTGTTAGGTATATTCTAACTTAAGGGAAATTTTTAGCAAATATTATCAAAAAATCCACTTTTCAATGCTTTTCATATAAAATCATTTAAAGTAAATTGTTGATTAATAATAATTATGAAATTTAGAGGTCTTACCCATGTCAGATAAAAAGCATTATTTAGCGATTCACGGACATTTTTATCAGCCGCCCAGAGAAAATCCGTGGCTGGAATCAATAGAACTTCAGGACAGCGCACTGCCTTTTCACGATTGGAATGCCAGAATTGCCCATGAATGCTACACTCCAAACTCGGTTTCCAGAATCGTTAATTCTAAAAATCAGGTTATCGATATAGTAAATAATTATGAGCTGATAAGTTTTAATTTTGGCGCGACTCTCCTGTCTTGGCTTGAAGTCAATGCCCCCAAAACTTATGAAAGAATAATAAAGGCAGATCAAAACAGCGCAGAAGCACATTCAGGGCATGGAAATGCTATTGCGCAGGTTTATAATCACATGATTATGCCTCTATCTAATGAAAAAGATAAATATACCCAGACAATATGGGGTATAAAAGATTTTCAGCATCGATTCGGCCGTCTTCCTGAAGGTATTTGGCTTGCTGAAACCGCTATTGATTATGAAACATTAAAAGTACTGGCTGACTGTGATATAAAATATACCGTTCTTTCACCTTTCCAATCTCAAAGAGTAAAGCCGATAAAAGCCGATGGAAACGCTTGGACAGATGCTAGCTGGGGAAATATAGATCCGGGGCAGGCATATAGATGTTTCTTAAAAGACGGAACAGACAGATACATAGATTTGTTTTTTTATGATGGTTCTATTTCAAAGTCTGTGGCTTTTGACAGTCTTTTAACAAACGGAGATTCTTTTATAGGAAGAATGAAAGATGGCGTTTCTTATGCAAGAAATTATGATCAGCTTGTAAATATAGCAACAGACGGAGAAAGCTACGGTCATCATACTATGCTTGGAAATATGGCTCTTTCTTACGCTCTCAAGAAAAAAGCAGAGCAGGCAGGGTTAATTTTAACTAACTATAGTGAATTTCTTGAAAAATATCCTCCTGTAATGGAAGTTGAAATCAAACCTGTTTCTTCTTGGAGCTGTAGTCATGGTGTTGGCAGATGGATGGAAGACTGCGGTTGTTCTACAGGTGCAGGTCCAGGTTGGAATCAAAAATGGAGAAAGCCGCTAAGAAGGGCTCTTGACTGGTTAAGGGATGAATTAATAGTAATTTATGAAAAAAATGCAGGTAAATATTTAAAAGATCCCTGGAAAGCAAGAAATCGCTACATTGATGTAGTTCTTGACAGAAATAAATCAACAATAGAAGCTTTTTGTGCTCATGAAGCATCAAAAAAACTTAATCAAAGCGAAATGGTAAGTGTAATAAAGCTCCTTGAAATGCAAAGACATGCAATGCTTATGTATACAAGTTGCGGATGGTTCTTTGCAGACATTTCAGGTATTGAAACAGTACAAATTCTTAAATATGCTGCCAGAGCAATGCAGATAGCTGAGGAGTTTCAGGAAATTGATCTTGAAACAAAGTTTCTTCAAATGCTTTCAGAAGCTCACAGCAATATTAAAAAACTCGGTTCAGGCAAAGATATTTACATGAAGTATGTAAAACCTTCAATAGTAAGTGTTAAACAGGTTGTAAGCCACTGGGCAATAAGCTCGCTCTTTGAAGAATACGAAGAAGAAGCTGAAGTTTATTGTTATAACATCAAGGCGCTTGATTATAAGAAGGCAAAGAAGGCTGATACAAGACTTATAATAGGAAGAATTGAAATAAACTCAAATGTTACTTTTGAACAGCATGATATGATTTTTGCTTTGCTGCATTTTGGCGGGGAAGATTTTCATTGTGTAATCAGAGGATTTGCAGGAAAAACAGAATATAATAAGATTAAAGAAAATTTGATTGAAAAATACAATACTCTTCCTCTTACGGAAGTTATTAGAGGGCTCGATGAATATTTTGGTAAAGAATATTTTACTCTTAAAAACCTGTTTATAGAGGAAAGACGTAAAATTATCAACATTCTTATTGAAGATAAGCTTGAGCAGTTTGCGAGTACCTATAAAAATCTTTATGATGAAGCCAGAGGACCTATTATGCAGCTAAGCGAGCTTGATCTTCAAATTCCTGAAGAGTTTAAAATTGCTGCTGAATATGCTTTAAGCAATTCTTTCAATTCTTTTATTCAGGATGCGGAAGATATTGAAAGTCCTGATTTGCTTCAAGCTGCTGTTGATATAAGCAAAGAAGCAAATAAAATAGGAATACAGCTTGATACTAAACCGACTAAAGAGATATACAGCGAATATATTACAAACAAAGTTGAAAGTTTGGCCGATAGCAATGAAGTTAAAGAATTTGAAACACTTATAAAAGTATTAAATATGCTTGATAAACTTGATTTAAAACTTGATTTTTCAGAAGCGCAAAATTTTTATTTTAATAATATTTACGCCAAAATTCCTCAATTTATAGAGGATTTAAAAAATTCTGATAATCTTGTTGCTGATAAGAAGTTTATTTCTACTATTTTAATGCTCGGGGAAAAATTGAATTTTACTATAGAAGAATATGTAAGCAGTTTAAATAAAGCTACTGCACACATCTAACTTAGCTTATTCTTCATATTTAGTTACAATTTCCGGAATTTATCTTGACCGAAAGTTTTAAAGTAGTATCGTTATATACACTTGAAGTGATATATACCCCTCCTTAAGTATCCCGATTGATTTATCAGTCGGGAATAATTTTGTTTATGTGAAAAATAAAAACTTTTTACTACTTATTTATTTACAAGTTTAGCTATTAAATATTCAGCTATTGCTCTCTGCAAAAGAGGAGGAGATACTCTAAAATACTCCATAGCAAGGCTTAAAGCTCTGCTTTCATCGTACCATCTTCGAAAGAACCCTATGTGATGATCTTTTGCGTTAACATCCATTGCTTTTGCTTTTTTGATAATAGCTCGTGCCAATCTTCGTTGAGTAAGCGGACTTGCTTTTTCCAAACAACTCACAGCTAGGCTGACTCTAGGATCAGCGTCATACCATCTGCCTGAATATTGCATCCTTTTTCCACCTCTATACTCAATTTAAATTTGTTTTCGGATTTATTTGCTAAGCGGGAGTGAAAAGAATGAAGAACGGCTTTGCCTGTCTGGAAGGCTTGAACTCATTCTTATTAAAACGCAAAAAACTTGATAAATTTGACTTTTCCGAAATCAGGAGTCCTAACCAACATTTGGCACTAACATAAAGAGCATTTTGAATTATTAGGGTTGCCAATTATATTGTATACCCTTTTTTGAAAAAAAATAACATGAATTTCTGATTTTGCGAAAATTTACATAATACCTATGGAACCAAGCTGATGAATCCTCAGGAAGTTTGTTTTCCCTGCTGTAATATAAGGGAGTCCTCCTGCAATAATCACTTTATCTCCGGAATTAAGAAAAGTTTCCTTTACCAGAATGGAATCAATTTCTTTTAGCATTTCTTCGGTAAAATTTGGATGAAGCGTCATTTTATAAGGGTAAACGCCCCAGAAAAGATTTAATCTCCGGCAAACTCTTTCATCATCGGATATTGAAATAATAGGTATTGTTGGTTTTGATTTTGATAAAAGTTTTGCAGTATAGCCTGTTCTCGTAAGCGCAACGATTGCCGCTATTTCAACTTCAGGAATCATTTTAATAACAGCGGAAGCAATTGCCTGAGAATCAAGTTCATAAACATCGTCATTAATTTTAGGAACTTGATTAAAATGACCTAAATTGCTTGTTTCAACATTATTTGCAATTTTTGCCATCATCTCAACCGCCTCTGTTGGATATTGACCTACAGCGGTTTCTCCTGAAAGCATTACGGCATCAGTGCCGTCTATAATTGCATTTGCAACGTCACTTGCTTCTGCTCTGGTAGGAAGCGGCTGTTCAATCATTGATTCAAGCATTTGTGTTGCAGTTATCACAGGTTTTCTGTGAATATTAGCTTCATTTATGATTGTTTTTTGCACTATTGGAACGAGTTCCGGTGAAATTTCAATACCGAGATCACCCCGTGCGACCATTACACCATCAGAAACATGAATAATGGATTCTAAGTTTTCTACAGCCTGCGGTTTTTCAATCTTGGCAATAATAGGAATATTCCCGTTAAATTGCTTTAAATAGTTTTTAGCGGCAATTATATCGTCTTTATCACGTACAAATGAAAGCGCAATATAGTCAATATCGTTTGTAACAGCGAATTTTATATACCCAATGTCTCTTTCAGTAACGGTGGAAACGCTTTTTGAACCCGAATTCGGTATGTTTAAGCCTTTTCTTGATTTTAACAAACCGCCTCTTACAACTCGAGCTTTTATTTTATCAGGAAACATTTCTGTTATTATAAACTCAATTTTGCCATCATCTAAAAGAAGATGATCGTCATTTTTAACGTCTTTTATTATTTCAGGATAATCTACAGGAAGAACGCCTGATTCATCAGACTCCAGGCAAGGTTTTAAAATGATTTCCTGGTCTTTTTTTAGTTCTACAGGTTCAGACAGGTTTCCTATTCTGATTTTTGGTCCTTGAAGATCAAGAATAATGGCGATAAATTCGTTTAATTCTTTTGAAATTCGTCTGATTTTTTCTATGCTTTCTTTATGAAGTTCAGCCGTTCCGTGAGAAGAATTTATTCTGAAAATCTTTGCTCCTGTTTTTATAAGTTCGGTTATTTTTTCATCGCTGCTGGAGCTTGGACCAATTGTTGCTATTATTTTTGTCTTTATAAATTTTGTCATGAGTCAGAAATCCTTATTTTTATAAAATATCTTTACTTTATTCTATAAAGAAAAATAAAAAAATGATTTTTGTAAAGTTTTGTAAAAGCCAAAATCGTTAAAATAGCATGAAAAAACAGTATGGCGTTTTTATATATATAAGAAACACACAATACTTATTTTGTATAAAAGGAGTCTTTGGTATGATAGCATGGCAAAATTATTTAATCGATGGATCAAAAGGACCTTATGATAAAAAGACCAATATTGGAAGCGCTGCAAATTCAGGTAATCAAGTTGCAAATTTAATTAAAAACGGAAATTTTTGGCAACTTAAAAATTCTGATATTCAATATTCAAACATGAATGCTGGCTATGATGATCCTAATATTAGGTATTTTAGAGCTCCTGATCCGGCACTTAGTGTAAACTCAGGTATTGCATATTCTACCGAAGCTTTAAAAGGTTATGACACAAATAAAAACGGCTCTGTTTCTGTAGATGAATTTAATTCATTTTGTGTAGGCAAAGCGCTTAGCAAAAGTCCTTATAGTGATCCTTATATTATTGGAATGCCAAATCCTAATTCCTTTAAATATGGACAAACTGTTGATTTAAATAGTGACGGAAAAGTTGACGCCGGAGAGCTTACTGCTTGGCAAATTTATCAAGATGGAATTAAAGAAGGAGAGCCACATCCTGTTATAGGTCAAATAGATGGAAAAGTAACAGTAGATGAAGCTAAATTAGCAGAACAGGAAATTATAAGAGATCCGAGTGCAACAAAAGCAGCACTTCAACAAATATATAATGAAAAGAATATAGCAACTGCGCAACAAAATTTTGTAATGCCTGAAAAAGTATGGCAAAGACCTCCTGTAAATCCACAAAATATGTTTATGCAAATAATTCAAATGCTAATGCAAATGCTTATGGGCGGTTTTGGATTTGGCGGACAGCAAAGACAGTTTGGTATTTATTAGTTAATATTATAAATTTTTAAAAACCTCATCTAATAAAGATGGGGTTTTTTAGATTTTTTAAAAAAATTCATTAAAATCATCCAAATAGATTACAAAGTTATTTGCTGTTTATTACGATAAATACATTATATATTGGGGAATTTTTATACTTCGCAAACAGAGAGAGAATAAGGAAAGAAGGCAAAAACCGTGGGTTTGAACGGAATTTATCCCGTAAATTTTTATCCTTATAATATAAATATTAAGAAAAAATCACCTGTTGACAAGGTGAACCCTGATGCTGAACAAAAACAGCTTCCCCATGATAATGCCGATTTTAAGGAACAGCAATCTTCTTCCAGATACAAATCTACTATTGATTATTCCAAAGACAAAGTTAATATAAGTCAGATTGTTGTTGATTTTAAGAACACCCTGAAGGCCATAGGCGCTTCAAAAGAAGTAAATGACGAAGTTGAGTCATACCTTAAGCTTGTAGAACTTCAATCTGTAAAAGAAAATCCTTCTCAAAAAATCATTAAATCAAATTTAAACAATGCTGCTGCTATTCTTGATGGGTACATTGCAGAAACACTTAATAAACCATCCGGTGTTGTAAAAAACTGGATAGACGCCCTTTTACTACAAAAAATTGACTATAAATCAGATAAACCGATTTGTCATCCTGAGAGAAGCGAAGGATCTATTCAACTTACAAATAAAGCTATAATTCCCAAATTGTCAGATTCTTCTGTAGTTAATAAAAGCTATCAGAATGACAAATCAGATGCTCAGAAGATTCAGCGACCTGAAGATATTAAACTGGAAGAACTTTATAAAAAGACAGAAAAAATAGTCGATTCGGGAAATTTTGATAAAGCACTAGTTGTGTACGAAAAACTTATTCCGTTCTCTCAAAAAATCAAAAATACCGAGGTTGAAACAAGACTTTATATGGATAAAGCCTATATTCATGATGTAAACGGAGATATTTTAGATGCGCTTCAAAGCTATAATAAAGCTGCAAACATAGCTTTCAACACAGGAAATCAGAAAATTCAGGCTCAGGCTCATTACAACATGGCGTCAATTTACGATGATTTCGGGAAAACTGATGCTGCGTTAACTCATTATTATGAATCGCTTTCTCTTGACGGACAGGTAGAAAATTTAAAAGGACAAAGTCTTACATTAAATGATGTTGGAAATATTTTTGCAGGACAATATGATTATAAACAGGCGCTTTCTCATTTTAAAGTCGGATTTTCTCTTACAAAGGAA
>MFRJ01000045.1:6021-7201 GCA_001784535.1 Candidatus Melainabacteria bacterium GWA2_34_9 | reverse complement strand
TCTGTTTCTATATCGCTGATTGCAGACCTGCATCTAGGGCACCAATTTACAATATATTTTCCTTTATAAATCAAGCCCTTATTGTATAAGCTTACAAAAACTTCTTTAACAGCTTTTGAACACCCTTCATCAAGAGTGAATCTTTCTCTGGAAAGATCGAAAGATGCTCCTAGTCTTTTAAATTGTCCTAAAATTCTGCTTTTATGCTTGTTAGCCCAGTCCCATGTATATTCAAGGAATTTTTCCCTGCCTATATCGTGCCTTGAAATATTATCTTTTCTTAATTCTTTTTCTACTACGTTCTGAGTTGCGATTCCGGCATGATCGGTTCCCGGAAGCCAGAGTGTTTCAAAACCTGACATTCTTTTGTGGCGTATAATTATGTCCTGAAGTGTTCCATCAAGAGCATGCCCCATGTGAAGCACGCCTGTCACGTTTGGTGGAGGGATTACGATACTGAAAGGCAGTTTTTGGCTTTTCGCATCAGCCTTAAAACAGTTATTTTCTTCCCAAAATTTATATATTTTTTCTTCAACTTCTTTTGGACTATATGCTTTTGGCAAATCTTTCATTTGAAAACTCCGTTTATTCTCATAATTTATGATTTTACCATATTAAGCCCGGAAAGAAATTTTATTAAGAATTTTTACCTGATTTTATTCTTTTTTTTTTGTATTCGCATCCAGGAATTCCTTCTGCAAAACGTTTCCATACATCATCCCAAAAATTCTGAACAGTGCGATCTTTACCAGATTTAGATAATTCTCTTTCCAGTCTATTTTCCTGAATTTTGCAATAATTTATGTATTTACGAATAAACGGTAATTTTTGTATTGATTTTTTAGAACCAAAATAATTTTTGCATACCTGATTTACTTCCGCTACAAAGCTTTTAGGTAAAGTTCTGGAGTTAAAGTTTTCAGGTATTTTCATTGAGATGAAGTGTTTTTTTGTAATTACATAAGTCTGTTAAGTTTGTGCTGAAAAGCTGCTGCAACATCTCCCCCTGAAACCGGCGATTCTCCGGGATGATTATGGAGAAATACCATATTTCTTAAAGAAGCTTCTTCTTTTTTATTGAGAGGAACTTCATATTCTTTTCCTCTTCTGCATAGCTGTAATACACCTGTATTTGAATTTATAACAGCTCCATACTCAACAGGTTCATTTTTTATGGATT
>MFRJ01000045.1:5212-6005 GCA_001784535.1 Candidatus Melainabacteria bacterium GWA2_34_9 | reverse complement strand
TATTTTTTCAAGTTTTCTTTCAGATATTTTCATAATTTTGCAAAATCATTTTCTTTCGTAAAATTTATCGTTATTTATTTAAAAGCTGCTCAAAAAAATAATTGCTATCAATTGCAGAATCAATATTTGTATATGCAGTCGTTTCATCAACTTGTTTATTAGCAGAATTAACAGCAATCGCGCTGATTGTTATAAAAACTATAATTAATACAATATATAAACCAATTTTTTTATCATTAAACAATAATCCCAAGATTTTAATATGTTATAATTTTTAAATAAAATTTCTTTAAAAGAGGGCTTAAATAATGATTCTGAAACACTTTACGGCAGGAGAATATGAAACAAATAATTATCTAATAATTGATGAAGAAACCCGTGAGGCTGCTTTGATAGATGCTGGAGGAAACTATGAAAAAACAGTCAAGCTTTTGAAAGATAATAATTGTCACAACGAAGATATAATTAAAAATCAGAAGGATTGGGAGCCTATAAAGGGTGGTTACTGCCACTTGAAATATATTTTGCATACACACGGGCATTTTGACCATATTCAGGGAGATTGGGAACTTCAGAAAAATTTTGACGTAAAAACACTTATTCATAAAGACGATGAGTCGCTTGCAAAATCGCTGAAACAGCAGTTGATGATGTTTGGAATGAAAAGCGCTGAAACCCCTAAAATTGACGGATATCTTGAAGATGGACAAATAATAGAAGTAGGAAAGCTGAAATTAAAGGTTATTCATACACCAGGGCACACTTTAGGCGGGGTTTGTTTCCTGGTAGACAA
>MFRJ01000045.1:0-5182 GCA_001784535.1 Candidatus Melainabacteria bacterium GWA2_34_9 | reverse complement strand
TGATTCAGTCGGTCGGACAGATTTGCCGGGCGGCTCTTATGAAGCTTTAGGAAATTCGATTAAAAACAAATTGTTTACTCTTGATGAAGACATAACCGTATATTCAGGGCATGGACCTTCTACAACTATAGGTCACGAAAAACAAAATAATCCTTACTTCGGCGCAGAGGCAAAGCCTCAAACATAAGTAACCGATTCATGTGTTAAATACTTCTCTTTTTAGCAAAGGTCAAACTGTGAAAGATTTAATTAAAATAAAAATCTGTGGAATAACAAGAAAAGAAGATGCCCTGCTTGCGGCGGAACTTGGAGCATGGGCTGTCGGGTTTATTTTTGTCAAAAATACACCCAGATATATTTCTCCAGAAAAAGTTGCTGAAATTATAAAGGAGCTTCCTCAAAATCTTATAAAGATCGGTGTTTTTGCAGATGAATCTATTGAAGAAATAAAAAGCATCGCAATTCAGACAGGGATTACAAAAATTCAGCTTCATGGTGAAGAATCACCTGATTTTTGCGAAAATCTGGCTAAACTTACAGGAAAAGAAATAATTAAGGCAATAAAAGTAAAAAGCGATGAAGATTTACAGCTTATAACTCAGTATAAAGACAAAGTATCTTTTGTGCTTCTTGACAGCTATTGCGAAAATCAACTTGGCGGAACAGGAAAGACTTTTGACTGGGAAATAGCCAAAAAAGCAAAAGAATATGGCATTCCTATAATTCTTGCAGGAGGATTAAATCCTGATAACATAAAACAGGCTTATGAAGCTGTAAAACCTTATGCCTTTGATATTTCCAGCGGGGTAGAAATATCAAAAGGGGTTAAAGATAATGAAAAATTAAGAAAACTTTTTACTTTAAATCTTCAATAAAAGTTATAGCTTTTATTGAGATTTCTTTTTTTGTTTCATCCGGCAAATGCCTTAAAAGTTCGGCAAAGATACGCGACACTTCATCATAATCATACCAACGGCGCTTTTGTTCTTCACTTGTTGCCAGATGGAAGATTTCATCCGGAATCATGTCTGAATATGGCGGTTTTGATATGATTTCGTTCATCAAAAAAGTTGCGGTCTGACGTTTTTTTCTATCATCAAGCTGTTCCATTATTTCAAAGCATTTTGCAACAATAGGATCTTTTTCATACCATCTGGCAAAAGTTTTATTTTCTTCAGACATTTTTATAACCTTTCAAAACAAATTTAAGTCGGGCATATTCTTTTTCATAATGGTACAATTTTTTTTTGATCTGGTAAAGTATAATTAACTTTATTAAAATAAAATTGTGATTTTTTATGTATATAATCGAACTGATTTTAAAAAAATGGTTTGAGAAAAAAAAGCCCCCTGTTCATTTTGAACTGCAAGAACGGGAGGAAGACTTATACAAAAACTGCGACAAGCATATTTATATGCCGATAGACAGTTCCTGTGATTATTTGGCATGCAAAAACTGCGGACATATACTCAGGAATTATAAAGAAAAAACTAATAAAAAAAATCAGGCAACGTATGACAGCTTCTGATTTAAATCTAAATTATTTTGATTTTTTCTTCCTGTAAATGCTACATAACCAAGTTCACCGTTTAATAATTTTTTAAGTTTTTGAACCCAGCTTTTGCCGTTTATTTCAGAAGAACCTTCAAATAATTGTCCTTCTTTTAAATTTATTTTTTCATATTCTTTAAGAGCTTTTTTACTGTTTTCAAGAAATTCAGGATTTGTTTGATACCATTTTTTTAGAGACATAGAATCTCTTTTTGTATTTATTCGTGATCCTGTGAGTACAAAATTTTCCAGATTATTAATACTTTCCAAACCTTTTTGAGCCGCTTTTTCTCTTTGAGAATGAGGAATTACATGCTCAATTGTAGGCTTATAGCCTTTGCCAAAAGGTTTACCTGTATAAAAATCGGGTAGGCCCAATTTTACTGCAAGTCTTTTTAATGTTTGCATTATACTTTTTTGAGTTTCTGTATAATGACGATGACTTTTTTGAAACGAAATTGTGTCGTGAATAGGATGATTTAGAAAAGAATAATTATTGAATTCTTTTTTAGGTGTAGTGTTATTATTAGTTGTTAAACTGCCGAAGAAAATTTGTTTTATTCCGGTAAGACCACTCATAATACCCATCTCCTGACAAATCTATTAAACTCCTTTAACGCATTTTTCTTTACCTTTCAACCTGTTTTTTTATTCATCTCAAAAAAAATACGCCGTTTTAAAAAACAGCGCATTTTATAAAGCTTATTAATATTTGAAGTTCCGCAGAACCAGAGTCCTTTTTATATTTATATTGAAATTGTCTTTCACTCATCCTTAAAACCATTTCTCTCCCATCTATTACAATAATTATCTACAGTAATTAATAAAAAAGCAATCTTATGTAAACATTCATTATTGAATAAATTTATAATAAACTCAGCTGCCGTTTAAAAACAATCGACAACTGAGTAGAAAAGTTATGGGTAGAAAAAATTAAGCGTTGTAAGACAAATTTTGAGGTTTTTTGCCTGTAAAAGTAACTACTCCCTGTGCTTCCTTATTGAGAGTTTTCTTTACTGTTTCAACATAATCTTGTCCGTTAACTATTAAACCTCTTAATTGATTCAAGTAATTTTGGATGTTCTGAATAACGCCCGGTTTTTTCTTAAGCCATTTAGAAAAAGGCATGTTGCCTCTTTCTCCATTAATTGCAGCGCCTGTAATAAGGCAGTTGCTGATAGTATTTGGTCCGCCTTTTGAATGCGGTAATATATGTTCAAATGTTCTTTGTCTTCTGCTTAAGATTTTTCCGGTATAAGCATCCAGACTAACAATATCTTTTAAAGGGGATTTGTATCCAAAAGGAATTTGTTGATTTTGTTCTAAAGCAATATTTTTGTTAACTATTTTGGATGCAAAAAATTGTTTTACACTTGTAAGACCGTTCATATAAAATCTCCCGGTTGTTTTTTACGCATGATAATAATGCCTGTTAAAACAGTAATTATTTATTTAAATCGTTTAAACCCTTTTGATCTATTTTAAAGACAGGTAAATTAAGCTACTAATGACAATCTTTGATCTTTTTGAATTGAAGTCAAATTACTTTGATTTTTTCTTCCTGCAAATGCTACATAGCCCATTTCTTGGTTTAATAATTTTTTTAGGCTTTTAACCCATTCTTTTCCATTGATTATAGGGTTGCTAACTTTTTCATATTCTTTAAGAGCTTCTATGCCATTTTTTAAGAAATCCGGATGAGCTTTGTACCATTCTTTTAGAGGAATAGAGCCTCTGTCACTATTTGTTTTATTGCCAACAGGTACAAAATTTTCAAGTGAATTAACACTTAAAAGACCTCTTGATGCAGCTTTATGTCTTTGAGAATGCGGAAGTAGATGTTCTACAGAAACTTTTTCTTTGTGATTTAAACCAAATCTTTTTCCTGTATAAAAATCAGGCAAATTTAATGTTTCTGCGAGCTTTCTCATTGTTCTCATTAACAATTTAGTAGCATCTGAATAATGGCGTTTGGATTTTCCAAATGAAACCGTATCGCAAATAGGATTGCTTAAAAGAGATGAATTGTTAAATTCTTTTTGCAGAGATGAATTGTTGTTTGTTCTAAAATTTGTGAAGAAAGCATGTTTAATTCCGATAAGACCGTTCATATAATGTTCTCCTGATAACCCACTAACTAAAACTCTTATTTTTTACTTATTCAATTTTTATTATTTTTATTTGCAGAGATAAAATGAATTGAGATGAGATGAATTGATAAACGAGGTGTTAATAGTCTAAACTTTCCCCTTTCTTTTATTTAAAGATTTATATATGTCAAATATACAAAATTTCCCGTTTTAATTTATCCATTAAATACGTTATAAACAAAACACAGACTACTCCACATTCAAATTACTAAATTTGAATATCAAGTTGAAAATAAATTTACGTTAAATGACAAAGCTTCTGAGATTTATTTCTCAAAATCGACTTTTGATTTTAATTAAAAATACACTAAATAAATAAGACCGCTACTATAACACATAACCCATAACCCTTTTCTTAACTTTTTCTAACTCTTTTTCCTTTACGATTTTAACCGATTTTGCTAAACCCATAAGTTTATATATAGCTAATCAGCATTCTTGTGCTTAATAGCTTTATAGTGTTCTCTATTTTGAACTTAGCTCCGTTTCTACTCAAAACCATTTCTTTCCCCTTTTGATTTGTTTATTATCTATAATTTATTGAAAAAAAGCAATAACATGTAACTAATTATAAACATAAATGTATAAATATTTATGTTATAATTAGTGTTAGGAAAACACTTGATTGCAGTATTCAATGATAGGGCAGGTCTTGCACAAAGGAGTTATCGGTTTGCAAGTGTTCTTGCCGTGAAGCACCATAATTTGATTCCATTTTCTCCAGTATTTTTTAGGAAGAATTTCTCTTAAAGCAAATTCGGTTTCTTCGGGAGTTTTTGTAGAAACCAGCCCCAATCTGTTAGAAATTCTATGCACATGTGTATCAACTGCTATAGCGGGCTTCTGAAAGCCCACAGAAAGAACTATATTGGCTGTCTTTCTTCCAACTCCTCTAAAAGCTAAAAGTTCTTCCATTGTTGAAGGGACTTCCCCGTTGTATTTTTCTAGCAGTATTCTTGAAATAGTCTGGATATTTTCAGCTTTTGTTTTGTAATAATTAATCGATTTTATTTTTTCGCAAAGTTCTTCATAAGAAAGATTAATCATTTTACAAGGATTATCAGCCGCTTGAAAAAGTTTTTCCGCAACAGGAAATGTTATTTCATCTCTGGTGCGCAAACTTAAAAGGCATGAAACAAGAGCTTTATAAGGCTGCCCTGTGTAAGTATCTTCCATTACATGCATCGGGTAATAGTTATCAAGAATTTCAACTATTTTTTCTATGTCTACTTTTTTCATTCAAGATTGTTTTTATTTAGGATCCATTTGTTCGGCTTTTCTAACCGTATCAAAACACACATAAGCTAGGATTATAAATGTAAATAAAGCACCAAATATAGCTAAGACTGTGTCAAAGTGAGAATAAGTCATTTTTTACGCTCCTTTTTTTATTTTTAGTAAATCTAATAATTTTAAAATTCTTTCGGAAATATTTGACAGGGAATAAATAAACATTGCAGATGAAATTGCGCCCAAAGCT
>MFRJ01000044.1:12060-17477 GCA_001784535.1 Candidatus Melainabacteria bacterium GWA2_34_9 | reverse complement strand
AATCAACGATACTAGTCCTACCAAGAAGTACCGCAATTAGATGCGCGCAAGTTAAGAGATTGTTAGGGCGCCCTGCTGATTTGCCGTACGGTTTACCCTTGGTGTTCAAATTTTTCTGATACTTCACGTCCTCATTAAGTGCTATAATTTCGAGATATTGCAAAAAAACCTCTAACGGGACATTGAACATAGACGGTATATCCTTCTTTATCTCGTCCAATACTATAGCGCTGGGCGCGTAAGTCACCTTTTCATTATCAATTTGATGGTCCAGCATCAAAGCTGAACGAGCCAAAAGACACCCCAGCAATTCAAGGGAATACTTACTCTTATTCGACATATGCTCGAGCTCGTGGAAAATATCGGCGAAACTCGCACTCTTTTCCTCGAATACGTCTCCTTTTCGAATGAAGGGCCACATATCGTACGGGTTTGGGGTTTTCCGCTCCGTCTCCTTTCCCGGCTTTCCAACTCCAACGTCATACCCGTGACCTGACCAAAGGATATGATAAAGCATCTCTTTACGAGAGGGGCCGCCGGGAAGAGAGACAGCCTCCTCAATACTCCTCGGCCGCAGCGCCTTTGCCGTCTCTATCTCAGTTGGGTCAAGACGCAAAAATTTTGTAAGTTTCTTCGACATATAAATGGGGATAACTCGATCTTGATCGAAATCAAGTTATTTGCTAGGATTTACACATATGAAGCTACGGAGACAACATAGCAGTGTGGCCAAGGGCACGCAACCACTCAGGGTGGTCGAGCTTTTTGCTGGAGTTGGGGGCTTCCGCCTGGGTCTTTGTGGCCCCCAAAATTCCTCAAAGGATTTTAGAACGGTCTGGTTCAACCAATGGGAACCAAGTACCAAAAAACAACATGCGTATGATGTATATGCGACGCGTTTCCCCGCGACTGAAGGTGAGGAGCGGCAATATACGAACACTAATATCGCCGAGGTTGTAAAAGCCGCAAGACGAGGGGAATTCAAAATACCAGACCATGATATATTGGTCGGGGGATTTCCTTGCCAGGACTATTCTGTTGCCCGAACTCTTAGCCAGGCCGCGGGGATTGCAGGGAAAAAAGGCGTCTTGTGGTGGGAGATACGGAACATTCTCGAGATGAAGCTGAAAGAGGGCTCGCCCGTAAAATATATCATTCTTGAGAATGTGGACCGCCTGCTCAAATCACCAGCCTCACAACGCGGCCGTGATTTTGCGATCATGCTTGCCACCCTATCTGACCTCGGGTACTCGGCTGAATGGCGCGTTGTGAATGCCGCTGATTACGGGATGCCGCAGCGACGACGTAGGATATTTATCGTAGGGTATCACAAATCGAGCCCATTACATGGAACGATAAGGACGGTGGATCCGCAGCACGTACTGCTAAAAAAAGGAATTCTCTCAACAGCCTTTCCTGTGACTCCAAAAAATGCACTGCTCAGTATTGGATTGCTAATAGGTAGCTACGCCGATATCACTGACAAATTCAACAAAAAGAAACCGGACGTTAGCCCCTTTCATTCTGCGGGGATGCTGCGTGACCGCCAATTCTACACGATCGCGACATCGCCAAGATACACCGGCGAGTCGACATCTCTAGGTGATATTCTCCTGAACGAAAAGGACATCCCTGAGGAATATTATATCAACGGGGCCCTGAAGAGGTGGAAATATCTGAAGGGCGCGAAGAACGAACGACGAAAGGGAACGAATGGATTTGAGTTTTTCTACACTGAGGGACCCGTTGCCTTCCCCGACTCGCTCGACAAGCCATCGCGCACCATCGTGACTGGTGAGGGAGGACCAACCCCCTCGAGGTTCAAACATGTGATCAAGACAAAAAGCGGACACTATCGTCGGCTCTTACCTCTAGAGCTTGAGCGTCTCTGTATGTTCCCCGATAGGCATACCGAGCTAGAAGGAATATCTGACGTCCGCCGCGCCTTCTTTATGGGTAACGCTCTTGTAGTCGGCGTGATCAGCCGAATAGGAAAAACTTTGGCCAAACTTCACAAGTTAGCGCCTGAAAGCCGTCCGAATGCGCGAAAGAACACGACGCTTTCTACTCTCAGTCTTGAGACGGCACGCCCAGACCGTCACCGTGCGCCAGCCAAGACGGCGTAACTCCCGATTTTTTCTCGCATCCCGTAATTTATTCGCTTCGATTTTCTTCTTCCAGAAATCGCGATGAGTTTTGGGTAGCTGGAGCCTACAGTAGGGGCACCCGTGCCAATAACAGCCGTGAATGAAGACAGCAGTCTTCGTTTTTTTAAAAGCTATGTCGGGTCTACCTGGCACGTACCTCAAATGAGTCTCGAATCCCTTGATAGCATTGACCCTAAGTAACTTTCGGGCAAGAAGCTCCGGCCCCGTGTTCCTAGACTGTATAGCACTCATTGTGCGCGATACATGCTCATTTATGGGGACTGGCGACCTTCCGTCCCGGATATATATTTTCACATTTCGGTTTCGCATCACTTTTGGTCCACTCCCGTGTATTATGTAAGTATCAACATTTTACAACACAAATTGGCAAACAAAAAACCGGCCAAAAGCCGATTTTGACTGGCCCTCTGAATAACGTTATTATCAGGGTAACGAAAGACCGATGAAACAAAAAAGAAAGAACATATGGGACTGACTCCTCGAGCCAGTAAGGCCGCGCAATACGGGCCTCTAATCTCACCGGCAAGAGACCGGGAAACTCCGATATACAACTGGCACGCGTTTAAGCACAGCTACTCCAGGGATTTAGTGAAAGGCCTTGCGATTGAATTCGGTCTAAAAAAGGGGGCATGGGTTCTCGATCCTTTTTGCGGTGGGGGTACCACACTTCTCGCATGCAAGGAGTTAGGAATCAACTCGGAGGGCTTTGACATCCTCCCGTTCTCCGCTTTCTTGTCCAACGTGAAAACCCGAACCTACAAGACCTCCGAGCTTAGGCGCCACCTTGGCAAATTTTACAAGCAATCAGAATCGCCACAGCGAAATACTAATCTGCCCGATATAAAAATTATCCGCGAGGCTTTTAGCCCTGCTGTAAAAAAAGATTTGCTTCGTCTCAAATCTCAGATCGCCACAATTCGAAATCCCAAAATAAAGGACTTCTACATGCTCGGTCTACTGAGTATCCTGGAGTCGGTTAGCAACACGGCTAAGGCCGGTGGATTTTTACGAATTGAGAAAAAAAGAATCTCAAAGGGTGAGGTACTTAAGCAGTTTTTGCACAGGGTTGAGACGATGATTAGTGACATTGAAGAATTCGATGACGACTCGATGCCTTCAGACGTCGAGGCTAGCGCCGAGATATCTGACTCGAGATCGTTAAAAACAAAAAGAAAATTCGATGCTGTTATTACGTCGCCCCCATACCCAAACAGGCACGACTATACAAGAATATATGGACTTGAACTAATCGTCGGTTTTATCAAAAGCAACGATGAATTAAAACGAATCAGATATAACACTCTCCGGTCTCACGTTGAAGCAAGGAGACAATTTCAAGCAGCTGGCTACAAGAAACCAAAAAAAATCGACCCCATAATCTCAAAAATTAAAAAGGCTGGGCTGAATAACCCGCAGGTCCCGAAGATGATTGAGGGTTATTTTGAAGACATGTACCTTTCGCTACTTAGAATGCGACAAAACCTAAAGAAGAACGGAAAAATCGCGCTTGTCGTTAGCAATGTCCGATTTGGGGGTGTAAATATTCCCGTGGATCAAATACTCGCCCAAATAGGAGAACAAACGGGGCTCAGTACCAACGCTGTATTCACCGTTAGATACCGAGGGAATAGCGCACAGCAAATGGGTAAATTTAAAAGAAGGCCATCTAGAGAAAGTATAATCGTTTGGGAAAACGCTTAGGAGGGCTACTTGCTGCCAACAATTTTTCCTTTCGTAAGGTAAAAATCGAAGGCCGATTTTAGGAACTCGTCCCGTCTTCTGATTGAATAAGGCTCAACAGAGGCTTGGAGAATGTATTTCTGAAATCCTTCCATGATTTTTGTATTTTCAGGACTCTCGTATTTCGCCAGCAATTGCATGTTGTGCTTAATTTCCTCCAGTAATTGAATGTAGAACTTCGCGAATTTTTGAGTTAGATCCTTCTTGTTTTCCTGATAAAGATTTTCAATAAATAGATACGCCGATACGGCAGTAGCCCTGCTCGATATACTTTCCGCAGTGACACCGAAACTTGCATCCATCGCCTTCAGGATCTCCCTGATGCGGTTTAGATTTTCGTCATTCTTAGAAATTTTACCTTCTTCCTCGAAGAAATACTGGATATCTGCCAGTCGGGCCCTGACAAAGTCACCTTCGCTTTTTCGCTTGAAAGAGTTAATGCATATCTGAGCAAGAGTAAACTGTCTTGAAAATCTTTTATAGGATAACTTGGTATTCTTGAAAAACGGACCGTCTTTGCCAACCTCCTTAAAAATGAAATCTCTGATTGAGCCAGTTTGTGAGTTTAAAAGTTCGCCAGAATTTAATCTAATTCCGAGCTGCAAGCGACGAAAAATTTCTCTCACAAAATCTTCGTCAAGATCTTCTTGTTTATAAACGACAAAATTAAGCTCGTAGTTTTCTATTTGTTTTGCAATATTCGGATGTTCTTTCTTTAGCTGTTTATAGGTATACTTCTTCTTAAAAATATCAATTAGCAACGGACTCTTCTCATCCTCGTCCGGCTTAAAAAAGCTGAGCAGGGTTAACATACGCTGCTTGCCGTCTATGCATTCGTAGTCAAATTGTTCGTTACCACTAACCTCCGCAAGATATAATTTGGGAATATCAATATCCGTCAGGATTGAATTTAACAATTCTTCTTGGTTCTTTTTAGACCAGACCTTCTCCCGTTGATAATCCGCATCTAGATCAATCCGATAAATATAATCATCGATCAATCTCTTAACGGAGAGCACGAGAGACTTTCTATTCTTTCCCGACGCAGTATTGGTTTTTGACGATTTCTTTCTTGGCATAAATTTATTATTTCAAAACGGATTTAATGAAAGAACTCTTCTTTATTTCTTCGTCTGTCAACACTTTTTCCGCCCGTAGCTTTTCGACTTTAGCTTTCAACCAAATCCTGAATGGATTCGCCCCCGTTGAATGGTCTGTAATTGTTTGATCGGCTATTATGCCTCCTTCAAGTTCCAGAGCCGTTTTAATCTTAGGGATGAAACCGAAATGCTCTTTTATTTTATTCCCCTTCGGGTCGAAGGCTATCATCTGCACCTCAAAGGGATCTTTTCTTGCCAAGTGCGCCTTAAAGAGCAGATCAACCAATCCAACGTCATTTTGACTTAGCGAGCACCCTATAACACGCAGTATATCGCAATCTATGAGTATTTCCAGAGCACGACCCCAAATAAAATTATACGGTAGCTCAAGATAATTCTTATTGATTCC
>MFRJ01000044.1:11705-12041 GCA_001784535.1 Candidatus Melainabacteria bacterium GWA2_34_9 | reverse complement strand
TCTGTCATAATTTAAAGAAATAACGCCGAGTAATTCCTCGATATAATTGCGTTGGTGGATTTCCAAGAGGGCTTTATGCAGATAAAATCTTTTAAGCCGGGATTTGCTCAGGCGGTTTAGGATGTCTTTTTTCATGAGCGACTTGAGTTCCTCAATGGTCGCCTCCGACCTCACTTCATTGTTCTCGATTAGGCTAATGAAAAGCTCGATATTGGATAAACCAGCGGGAGATATTAGACCAGCGATCTTCTTCGGAAATGATCCATTGTTTTTTGCGCCCTCGCAAACCCTTTTGGAAACATCGGCCATTAACAAGCTGTTTTTTGACAGAAAGTT
>MFRJ01000044.1:7446-11621 GCA_001784535.1 Candidatus Melainabacteria bacterium GWA2_34_9 | reverse complement strand
TTTTGCCATTTTGCCTAAAAAGCTTGTTGCTTTACTTGCAAAACTTGCTTTTAAACTTCCTTCAGCTGCACCTTCAGCTACTTTTGCGATGCCTTTTTCTGCTATGCCTGAAGCTTTTTGAAAAATAGCTGTGTCTCCGACACTGCCTTGCATAAACTTTGGCATTGTAGGTAAATGATCGCCAATAGACGTTTTTAGAGTACTTATTTTTTCCCTAATTCCAGATATTCCAGGTATTATCATACTTTCCTCCCGTTTTGTGAAAATCACATAGTAATTTATTTTTTCTTCAAAAAAGAAATCAAATTACATAAATTAAATTTTTCAAATTTAATTAGTGGTTAAAAACAACCTTACTTTAAAAATTCCTTGTTAAAACGCAGTCCTCCTTCCGAACTTCTTTTACAGAATCCTTCCCAATAAATATATTCTTCCTTATTTATATAAACAAAATAAAATGCTAAAAATTGCGTTGCTTTGCTACTTTGTTAAGTTTTATTAAATCAAATCATTAAATAACCAAAACAAACATTATTGTTAGGATTATCAGAGTGTATAAATTCAAAAAACGTAGACAAACAGCTTTATTCAGTGTCTAATTTAAATATAAAGCTTAATGGATGGAGGGTAAGAAAATTAAAGTTTCATTTCCGCACATGGGAACAATTTATATTGTGATTGCATCTTTAATCCGTTCACTCGGAGGAGAGGTAATAATACCGCCTAAAACAAGTAAAAAAACTCTCTCTATAGGTACACAATATAGTCCTGAAGCAATTTGTCTTCCTTATAAACTTCTTCTGGGCAATTATATAGAAGCTATCGAGCATGGCGCAGAAGCTGTAATAATGATTAACAGTCCCGGCATTTGCAGGCTTGGTGAATATAGTACATCAATCAGAAATGCGCTTGATGACCTTGGATATAAGATAAAATATATCGATTTAGACCTTTATAAAGGCAAATTTGCTGAAATGATGCGTTGTTTAAAAACAGTGACAGGGAATACAAATTTGATTACTGTTGCAAGCGCATTAAATATTGCATTTAATAAAATTTTTGTACTTGATAATCTTGATAATGTTCTTTCATATTACAGAGCAAGAGAATTAGAATTTGGAGAAGCTGAAAGAGCTTATAATAGAGCATTAAAATGGATTGATGAAGCAAGTACGAAAAAAGAGCTTAAAGAAGCAAATTTACTTGCTTTGCAAGAAATCAAGAAAACCCCGATAGATCCTAATAAAGAAGTATTAAAAGTTGATCTTACCGGAGAAATTTTTATGGTTCTTGACTCTTTTTCTAATCAGAATTTAGAAAGAGAACTCGGAAAATTAGGTGTTGAAACAAAAAGAAGCATGAATCTTAGCGGATGGCTTAAGACGGCTATAATCCCAAAATTTATGAGAAAAGAAGAAACTCATATCGAAAGAGCTTTTAAGTTTGCAAAACCGTATCTTTTAAGAGATATAGGCGGGGATGCTATAGAATCTGTCAGCGATGTGGCTTATGCTACAAGCAGAGGCATTGACGGTATTATACATGTAAGTCCGTTTACCTGCATGCCGGAAATTATGTCACAGAATATTTTCCCTAGAATGAGGCAAGATGGCGCAATTCCTATTCTTCCGCTTGTGCTTGATGAACAAACAGGAACAGCCGGATTTGTAACAAGGCTTGAAGCCTTTGTTGATCTTATGAGAAGGAAAAAAATGCAGGTTGCTGCCGGCATGGCTTATTAAAGGTTAAAGGTACTTTTTATTTTATTGAAGGAGCTGCGACCCTTCACCCGCCTTCATTTCTTTTGACGCAAAAGAAACGAAGCAAAGAAAAACTTTGCCCATAACTACGGTTTCTATATTTCTATCCTGCTTATGATTAAAGAATTTTGTTGTTTGAGCTCGCAAGCTTTCAGTACGCAGGATGAAATATTACGAAACCTGCGCAAAGGGCAGATATTTTCGTGAGCCCTTTTTATAAATGAAAAAGCACCTTTAATAATACTTAACTTCAACTCTATCAATAGATGGGGTTAAAGTTTCATCTGAAGATATTAATTCAACTGCAAAATCAAGAGATGTTTCTCCTGGCTGCAAAGTATAATCTTTTAATCCTTTTATAATTTCGGCAGAATTATTTCCAAACAATGAAAAATTAATATTTTCAATGCCAGAAGTATCAGCTTGAATCCAACTGTTACCGTCCCATTTTTTCCAGGTAGCTTTTCCGTCAAAAGAAACAAACCATCTTATTTTCGTATTGGCAGGTTCTTTATAGCTAATATCAAAACTGTAAATTTTATTTTTTATGTAATCAATATTATTCTCTTCGCTTGTCATTAAAACAGCTTTAAAAATTGTATCAGGTTGTTTTTTTGTTAAAACAACATTTTTGTTAGCAGAATCTGAAGATATATCTGTATTTGTGGATGTTTTTATAGTTAATTCATCTAAATTGCTTGTTGAATCAGGATTTTCATTGTTTATATCGACATTGGTATAACTTACTTTGTCTTTTTTCGTAATTTTAAGAGCTTTTTTGATTTTATTGATTTGCTTGACGTCAGAAATTTCTGATTCTGATGTGGATTCGAAAATCTTATCAGAATCTGTTTTTTCTGATTTTTCTTCATCTGCTTTTGGGATTTCTATATCGGATGAAGAAGGATTTATTGTGAGACTTATTCCTATATTAGAAAAATCTATTTCGCTGTTGGAATTTTGAATTATAACAAAATCAGATTTTTCTGTGGAATTAAATTCATAAAGTTTAGAAGTAAAAATCTGGCATGCCATGCTGTTTTCATCAGTCATGCATGTTTGAATAACACTGCTTACAATATTATCCACATCTTTGTCGTAATAATTTTTTAATTTTTTATACATTACTGACTTGCCGGTATTTTTATCATCAGCTTTCATCGCGAGATAATTTTTTATGCTGTAGGATTTTCCAAAAATTTCGCAATTCGAGTTGTTTTCTATACAACGGTTAATTAAAATATCACAGGCTTTTTCTCCGCCTTTGCTGCAAATATTCCCCAATATTGATAAAGCTTCTTCTGAATGAACCCCATCATCGCTGTAGAAAAGTAATTTTTTGCATGAGCCTGTTGTGTCATTTGAACAACGGTTTATTACTCTTTTACATGCCGGAGAATTAAGATTAGAAGCATTCTCGTCTATGATGCATCTTATAACATCTTTTCCTACAGAAGCCTCTGATTTTTGATCTTTAACAAAATTTGCAGTAATTCCAATAATAATGACCCAAATAACTAATGGGGTAATTTTTTTTATTATAGAATCATTTTTCAGGAGGGAAGAATCCTCATTAAACTGCATATATTAGACCTTTTTTAAAATTTTTCTTTGTCATTCTGAAGAACGACAAAATCGTGACGTAAGAATCTATGCTGTTGTATTTTATTTTATAATAAAATGTAATTAACTAGAACAAATATATTTATGAGTATTTATTAATAAAAAAAGTTGGCTCGTTCGCCCTTATAACTTTTAACTGATAAAAACATTTAGTTAATAATTCATAGGAACAAGATGGAATTTGTACATAAAACAGTGCTTTTAAATGAAGCGGTAGATGCCTTAAACTGCAGGAGCGGCAAGATTTATATTGATGCAACAGCAGGCGGTGGCGGTCATTCTGCTAAAATAGCAGAAAAAATAGGTTCGCAAGGACACCTTCTTTCTTTTGATGTTGATGATGACGCCATAAAAGCCGCATCGGAAAAGTTAAAAAATTTTCCAAACGCAAAAATAATAAAATCAAGTTACACTCAAATACCTGCCATTTTAAAAGAATTAGGAATAAATAAAATTACCGGAGGCGTTTTATTTGACTTAGGAGCGTCTTCTCATCAGCTTACAACTCAGTCAAGAGGATTTAGCTTTATGAAGGAAGCTCGTCTTGATATGAGATTCAATCAGGACGAGACCTTGACGGCTTATGAAATAGTAAATAAACATACAGAAAAGGAGATTGCAAATATTATTTTTAAATACGGAGAAGAACGACTTTCCCGTAGAATTGCAAAAAAAATTATCGAAAAAAGAAAAGAAAAACCGATTGAAACAACTATAGAACTTGCAAATATTGTAAAATCGTCGGTACCTTTTTCTAAAGCCGGCATGCATCCTGCGACAAGAACTTTTCAG
>MFRJ01000044.1:0-7366 GCA_001784535.1 Candidatus Melainabacteria bacterium GWA2_34_9 | reverse complement strand
TTCTTGCGAGCCTAAACAATTGAAAATACTTGCAAAAAAACCGCTGATACCTTCACCTGAAGAGTTAAAAGATAATCCATCAGCCAGAAGTGCTAAAATGCGTGTAGCTGAAAAAATATAATAAATTCTCATTACTGATTAGCAGTTTCAGAATGATAAAAAGGAAAGAAAAGAATGGGAGCCGTAAATATATTCGGACATAAACAAAAAAAGACAGGTTTGCAAAAGAAACCTGTTATTCAAGGTGATTTTACTCCGTATAAAATAAATTACAGAGAATTGAGAATATATAAATTTAATAAATTTATGGCTTTTTGCCTTTTAACACTTGTAGTTCTTTCAATGGCAAGCTACTTTGCTGTTGTTTTAAGAGAGTCTGTTGTGAAAGATCTACACATTAAAACCAATAAAATTTATTATGAGAACATTGAACTTCAAAACAATGTTGATAATCTAAAATCCTTTTATGCAATTGATAACAAGGTTTCTAAAATAGATTTTCTTAGAAAAGCAGATAAAGTTATTGAAGTAAAAGCTGTAAATAGTGTTGCGCCTAAGAGAAAAAGCAACATTGATAAGCATAATTTAAAACAGGTTCCGACAGGATTTTGAGAAAAAGTCGCTTTTAATTAAGATTCCTGTTTTCGGAATAGTTATCTTTTAGAGAATAGTTCACGATTCGTACCGAAAACAAATCAGGGTTGAAACAAATGAAATATTTATTCCAGTTAAGATCTAAAAAATATGATAGATGGTCCATTATCATACAAGGATCTTTATTTCTTTTTGCATTAATAATTATCGCTAAACTTTTCTGGGTACAAATTATTCAGGGAGCTGATTTAAAGGAAAAAGCAAAAGAAAACAGGCAATCCGCAAGGGATTTCAGCTTTCGAGGAGAAATAGTTGATCGCAACGGTATAAGACTTGCCGGAGATGCCACTCTTTATGACATTTATGCGCATCCTCAATATTACAATAAGAAAATAAATCTTGATTTAATGACTTCTATACTTGCAAAGCCCTTAAATCAATCTAAAAAAGATATAAAAGAAAAATTAAGTCATTATAATGAATCAACTATTTTAATAGCAAAAAATGTCAGCATGGAAGTCGTCGAGAAAGGAATTAGACCTGAAATCTCAAAAAATCAAATAAGAGGACTTGATTTTGTAAAAAAAAATATAAGAGTTTATCCTCAGGGAAATTTGGCGTCGCATATTCTGGGATATATAAATTCAGATGCAAATTTAGCTGCAGGTGTTGAAAAAACAGGACAAAAAAATCTTGTAACAAAACCCTCAATGAAACCTGTTGAATATGACGGTCGGGGTAATATTATTTATGAACTCAATACAAACCCTAAAATCGTAACAGCTCCTTTGAAAGGTTCAAAATTAAGTTTAACAATTGATTCTGCAATACAGCACACATCAGAAACAGAATTAAAGAAAATGATAGCCCAAACAAGAGCAGATAAGGGTGCTGTAATTGTATTAAATCCCAGAAACGGTGAAATTTTAGGATTTGCAGTGTATCCAAGCTATAATCCCAATAAATACAATAAAGTTACTGCATCAATCGTTAAAAATTGGGCCTTAAGCGATGTATATCCTCCAGGTTCAACTTTTAAAATTCTTACAATTGCTTCAGCGCTTGAAACAGGCGTTATTACAACAAACGAAAAAGTTCTTGATACAGGTAAGGTAAAAATTCAGGGTTGGGAAATCCAGAATTATGATTATTACAAACGACCTTATCCCGGTCTTATTGATTTGAATTATCTTTTTGTACACAGCAGTAACATTGGAAGTCTTAAAATATCATTAAAAATTCCGCCGTCCAAACATTATGAGATGTTAAAACGCTTTGGTATAGGACAAAAAACCGGCATAGACCTTCCCGGAGAATCAGCGGGAATTTTTCCTCCGCCGAACACATGGAGTGAAGTAACGCATGCTTCTATGGGATATGGCTACGGTATAGCTTCTACGCCTATTCAAATAGCTTCGGCTGTTGCTGCAATTGCAAATAAAGGAGTTTGGGTAACGCCGCATGTTATAAAATGCCAGAGTGAAGAAGAATATTTAAGTAAAATAAAAACAAGAAGAGTATTGTCAGAAAAAACAGCCGCTGATTTAACAAGGATATTGGCTAAAAGTATCGAAGACAGTGAAGCAACCTCGGGTAAAATTGCTAAGTACCGTGTTGCAGGGAAAACAGGTACTTCAAGAAAACCTAATGCTAATGGAGTAGGCTATTCAGGTGGAATTTACACTTCTTTTGCCGGATTTTTTCCTGTAAAAAACCCGCAGGTCCTTATAATGGCAGTAATAGACAGCCCTAAAACAGGTAATTCATGGGGAAGTACAGTAGCAGGCCCTGTTTTTAATGCTGTAGCTACGGAAGTGGGAAGGGTTCTTCATCTGGAACCCGATAAAAAAGATGAAGAAGACAAAAAACAATAAATATAGGGAGGTTTGTTGTGGTAAAAAGCTTAAAAAATCTTATAGAATATTTGAAATCTGAAAAAACATATAATTTAAGTGGCAATGAAAACGTAGAAGTAAACGGAATTTCTTTTAATTCCAAAACTGTTGAAGCAGGGAATATTTTTATTTGCATAAAAGGGGAGCATGTAGACGGTCATAATTTTGCGAAAAATGCTGTTAATAATGGCGCGGTTGCAGTAATTTCTGAAAAAGAATTACCTGATGAGGATTTTCCTATAATACAGGTAAAAGATACCGAACTTTCGGTTGCTCAAATTGGCGCCTGGTTTTATGATTTCCCTGCTAAAGAAATAAATTTAATTGGTATTACAGGAACAAACGGAAAAACAACAGTAACGCACCTTGTAGAAAATATTTTCGAAAAAGCTGCTTTGAAATGCGGACTTATAGGAACACTTGGAAACAGGTATTCATCAACGGATGAATATATTTCAAGTGGTCATACAACGCCTCAGGCAAGCGATTTGCAAAAAGTTTTAAGGGATTTCCTTAATAAAGACATAAATAACACTGTAATGGAAGTAAGCTCGCACGCTATTGAACAGCGCCGAATTGACGGATGTGTTTTTAAGGGTGCTGTTTTAACAAATCTTACTCAGGATCATCTTGATTATCATATTACAATGGGAAATTATTTCCTTGCCAAAAGCAAGCTGTTTAGCTCTCTGGAAAATAATTCCAATAGTTTTGCGGTTATTAATAGAGATGACAGTTATGCGGAACGTTTTATTGAGGCTACGCCCGCTAATGTAAGAATATTAACTTACGGAATAAATAATAAAGCTGATATTATGGCAGAAAATGTTGAATTTTCTGTTTATGGTTCGAAATTTACTTGTATAACTCCTTTTGGAACTAAAAATGTAAATCTTCAAATGACCGGTATGTTTAGTATTTATAATGCTCTTGCTGCGATGAGCACTGGTTTGGCTGAAGGAATAGATTTAAATATCTGTATAGAAGCACTTGAATCAACGCCTTCAGTAGCTGGAAGATTTGAGGTGGTTTCAAGAAAACCGCTTGTGATAGTTGATTATGCGCATACTCCCGATGGGCTTGAAAATGTTTTAAAAGCAGCAACGAAAATTGTTCCTCATGACGGAAAATTAATTTGTGTTTTCGGATGCGGAGGGGATAGAGATGCAACAAAACGTCCACAAATGGGCAGAATTGCAGAAGTTCTCGCAGATAAAGTAATAATAACTTCAGATAATCCTCGTTCTGAGGATCCGCAACAAATCATCACCGATATTTTATCAGGTATAAAATCTTTAAGCTCAAGTAAAGTCATCGTTGAAGTGGACAGAGGGGCTGCTATAGAAACAGCTGTAAGGATTTCTAAAGAAGATGATGTGATACTTCTCGCAGGTAAAGGGCATGAAGATTACCAGATATTAAATAATGAAACTATACATTTTGATGACAGGGAAGAAGCCAGAAAAGCCCTCGAAAAGCTTATTAATAAATAATCTGTACATAAATACATCGTGTGCGGGGTTTGTTATCAAAGTCTATCAAAACTATTTGCTGCCATGTCCCTAAAACCAATTCATAATTTTTTACGGGAAAAGACTTTGAATTACCTATCATGGATGCTCTTACATGTGCAAAACCATTTCCGTCATGCCATGTTTCGTCATGATGATAGGTTTTATTCATTGGAGCTATTATTTCAAAAGCTTCGGGAATATCTTTTAACAATCCTGGTTCGTATTCAATATTAGTAATTGAAGCTGTACTTCCTGCTACGTAAACCATTACCTGCGCATCTTCAAGATTATGGTTCATAATAATTTCTTTGACTTGCACAGTTATATCAATAATATCTGTAAAACCTTTGGTCGTTATATTAAATCTTTCGGTAACTATAGGCATTTTTTAGCCCTCAACAATTATAGGGTTTGAAAAAATCCAGGGTCTGTTTTTGTATCGGACTTCCAGTCTATATTTTCCTGTTTTTAAATCACTCATTTGGAATTCGTAAGTATTTACATCCCTTATAACTTTTCCGTTATGCAGAATTTTTATATTGCCCCTTTTAGGCAGTTTTACTGTTAATATGGTTTCTTCATGAAGAGCTATTTTGTCCCCAGAAAAAGCTTTTTTAGTACCATTTTCTATATAAAAACATATATCATCTGATTTTTTGCTCCAGATACGGTTTATTATTAAATTATTACCTGATTTTATGGCATCATAAATTTGTTTTTTTGCTTCATTAAAGTTCGGAGATAATCTTTCTTCCAGATAAACATAATTTGTAATGGTTTTAAAGCAATCCTTATAAGGGAATATTTTGAGAATAAATATTTTACGATAATTATATTTTAAAGCATGAGCGTCAAGGCTGCCGATTGCGGGAAATATTTCCTTATTTTCGTTGTTTAATTTGTCCCACCAGTTAAGAACTTTTGGAGTTGGTCCTTGCAGCATATGATTTTTGAATAAATAATCATAAAAAGCACGCTTCGGATTAAATTGATCACCCCAGTCGGACAGATAATTCCATATTTCAAGTCCTTGAAAGCCTTTTATTTCCCAATCAGTCCAAATTAAAGGAGACCAGTGATGTTTTCTGTTAGTACTTTCGTCAGGATGTGCAATAAAACCAAACCCGCCTTGTTTGTTAACTTCATTGATAAATTCCAGCGGATGTAACTTTTCTGAAATTGCCCGAGTGATATTGAATGCAAGATAATGGTTACCCGGAGGAGGGCTTATTTCTTCTCCCACAATAACAGCCACACCATCATACCAACCTTCTTCTTTTAATCCGGTAAGATTATTGTGGTCTGTTATTATTATCCATTCAAGACCTGCCTTTTTGGCAGCTCGGGCTATTTGTTTTATTGTGCTTGTTCCGTCTGAATAAGTTGTATGTATGTGGATTGCTCCCTTGCTTGTGTTTTTCATTTTTTATATCTTCAAATAACTCTTTGCTCCATTAAACATTGCATTAATTAATAAATTATTGGACATTATGTCAATGCCGCCCATTAACAGGTATTGTTGCATCCTGGACTGCCAGTAAGGATAAATTTCTTTTGAAGAAATATTAAGAGCTGACGTGATAGTAGAAAGATAATTCCAGTCCAAAGGAAGAGGTTCAGCCCCTCTCCATAAGTCTACTATCTCTACTCTTTTTTGTCTTGGAAATTTTTTAATCAATTGAAGATTGCTTAATCCAAGCTTTTTTTGTTTTTCTTTAAGGAATTGTAATCCTTCATCTATTAACTTTGGCTCTTCTGCGGTCTTGTATTCGGGAAATTCATCAGGAGAAATTCCCATAACCAGAGCTATCCTTTCCAAAGTGGTTGTTCTTGTTGAAAAAGGAATAGTGTTGTCTATAAGGCTGTAAACATACGATAAAGTTACGCCTATCATTTCAGCAAAATCTTTTTTGTGAAGATCCATTGATTCCAGAAAATCAACGAGTCTTTTGCTGCTTTCACTTGTGAGCATTTGGCTTTCTTGACTTTTAGCTGACAATTTTTTTCCCTCCCTATTTATAACTAAATTATGGGGGTGTGTGATATAAAAAGAATTAATTTCATACCACATTAAACTTATTATATTAATATTAAGTTTTTATACTAAAATGTAGATAATTTAAATTAGTTAGTGGAATGAATTTTTAATTGATTTAAATTAAGTCTTTGTAATAAAAATCTGATTTATTATATGAATTATATTACAAAAGCAATGTCAGAAATGTTATTCCAAAATGAAGTAAATTGAATGAAAATAATAGCAGGTCTTGGAAATCCGGGAGAAAAATATAAAAACACAAGGCATAATGTGGGTTTTATGGTAACAGAAGCCCTTGCCTCCAAATATAATGTTAAAGGCAGTTTTAATTCAAAATTCAATGCGATTGTTGGTAAAGGGGTGGTCAAAGATATAGAGGTTTTAATTGTTCAGCCTTTAACTTATATGAATCTTTCAGGTGAAGCTATTTCTAAAATTATGAACTGGTATAAAGTCGATATTGCTGATCTATTTGTTGTTTTTGATGATGTAAGCCTTGATATGGGAAAAATAAGGTTCCGAGAAGAAGGTTCAGCCGGTGGACATAATGGCATAAAATCAATAATTTCCTGTTGCTGCGGGCAAAATTTCCCCCGTCTTAAAGTGGGTATAGGACCTAATCCCGGAGAGCATTTGTGTACTTCTTATGTGCTTGAAAAATTTACTGCGGAAGAATCGGAAATTCTTAAAAAAATAATCCCTTTGAGTGTAGAAGCAGTAGAAGATTACCTTTTGTCGGGTATGAATTTTGCACAGAATAAATATAATGGTATTGATGTTATAGAATCCGCATAATAGAAATTTGATATTCAGGAGGCATGGCTATGGAAGTTTTTGTTAGACCTGCTCTGGAATCTGATATAGAAAAAATAAAGCCTTACATTGAAGAATACGGACTTGATGGTGAAAATTTAGATAATCAACAGTTTTATGTAGCTGAGGTTGGCTGTGAGTTAGCAGGTTTTGGACGGTTTAAGCGCTATGGTGAAGTATATGAGCTTGCAACACTTGGTGTTTTAGAAAATTATAGAAGGAATGGCGTTGGAAAAAAAATAGTAGAAAAGCTTATGTATGCTGTACCTTCAGAAGAAATTTGGATTACTACCATTATCCCCGAATATTTTGAGCAGTTTGGTTTTATTGAAGATGATAATATCCCTGATGAAATACTTTTGAAATGTGAGAGAGTATGCGGAAAATTAAACAAAACAACTCAAAATTCACACTACATGTGTTGCAGAAAATAGAAATTATAAATCTATAAAAACCACACTTTACAGAACAAATTCTTATTGTTATAATTAAAAAACAAACGTTCCTCAGTA
>MFRJ01000043.1:9100-9682 GCA_001784535.1 Candidatus Melainabacteria bacterium GWA2_34_9 | reverse complement strand
ATTCTTGGCATAATTAAGTATAAATCATCTAGAAAATAGGAGCTGGACTTTTCCAGTTCCTATTTTTATGATAAAACCTTGATTTAATAGGATTTTAAAAATACAAAAAATTATGAATAAAGATTATTACAATAGAATAAATCCTGATGTATTAAAGATGATCCCATGCAATGCCAACTTTATTGCAGAAGTCGGTTGCGGTGCAGGAGTATTAGGAGAAGCTTACAGACAAATTAATCCTAAAGTGTTTTATACCGGTTTGGAAGTAAACCCGGATGCTGCAAAAATTGCCTCAGAAAGATTAAACAAAGTTATAACCGGCGATGTTGAAAATATAAGCCTTGGTGATTTTGATATTAGTCTGAATTCCCTTGATTGTTTGATTTATGGAGATGTACTTGAGCATTTTTATGATCCGGCAGCTGTTTTAAAAAATCATTCAAATTATCTTAAAGATGATGGTCAGATTATAGCCTGTATACCTAATATTCAGCACTGGTCTATTTTGTTTAACCTTCTTCAAGGCAAGTGGGACTACACAAAAGAAGGTTTACTTGATTCAACTCATTTAAGGTTTTTTAC
>MFRJ01000043.1:0-9092 GCA_001784535.1 Candidatus Melainabacteria bacterium GWA2_34_9 | reverse complement strand
ACATAAGAAAACTTTTTATTGAATGTGGGCTTAAAATTGTTGAAATACAACCAAGACAATTTGAACCTATCGGTAATAATCTAGAATTATTTAAGAAATTTAATGACCTGATTACACCTGTTATTAAAGAGTTTGGGGTTGATCCAAAGCAATTTCGTTCACAAATAAAAAGTTTGCAATATATCGTAAGGGCAGTAAAATATGGATTCAAAATAAAACCTCTTTTAATCCAGACAAAGATAGGAGAAGAAAAAGTTTGTTCAAGAGTAAGGGTAACAGAACCTCATAGTTTTTGTTCGACTATTCCCGGCGTAAAAACAGTTGAATCTAATAAAACTGTTGATTTAAACATCGGCAATTCCTATGAAAACAAGGTCTTTATCTGGCAAAAAACTATTTCGCAAAAACCCGACCAGCAAAAACAACTTTTCTCAAGAAATTACCTTGTGATAAATGAAATTGATGATGACCCACTGAGATGGGAAGAGCAATTTAAAAAGAATAATTTCTTTGCATTCAGGAGCTGTCATGGGGTTCAAGTTTCAACAGAGCCGTTGGCTGAATTTTTAAAGCAATTTAATCCTAATGTAAAAGTTTTTAAAAACCAGTTAGCTTATTTGCCTCCTGTCAGAACTTATAAAAATGAAAAAACGACAATATTTTTTGGTGCTTTAAACAGGGAAGAAGACTGGAAGCCGATTTTACATTCTTTAAACAAAGTAATATCAGATTATGAAGATAAAATAAGTGTAAAAATTATTCATGATAAGTTGTTTTTTGACTCTTTAAATACAAAAAACAAGGAATTTAAATCTTATTGTCCATATAATGTTTATGAAAATATCTTAAAACAATGCGATATAGCAATACTTCCTCTTGAATTTAACCACTTTAATTCAATGAAGTCTGATCTTAAATTTATAGAATGTGCCGGACACGGAGTTGCAGCACTTGCAAGTCCTACAGTTTATAAAAATACTATAGATGAAGGAAAAACAGGACTTATTTATAACTCGGTAGAAGAATTTGAGGAAAAACTTGTTAAATTGATTGAGGATGTCGATTTTAGGCATGAACTTGCAAAGAATGCATATAATTATGTAGCCGAAAATCGTCTTTTATCAATGCATTATCAGGAGCGGACAGACTGGTATTATGAAATGATTGAAAAATTACCTCAATTGAATGAAGAACTAAAATCTAGAGCACCTGAATTGTTTTGAAATTTATATTTCGACGTCTGCTTCGCAAAGTTTTAGCTGTTTTTTAAGCATTTCTTTCTGGTTATAATTTTCAACAATGGTTTGTCTTGCATTTATTCTTAAATGATCAAATTTTTGCCTGTTATTAAGAACTAAATCAACTTTATTGGCTATTTCATCCGGTTTAAAAAAGTCAAACAAAATACCGTTAGAATTATCCTGAATAACTTCGGTCACGGGAGGAGTATTCGAAGCCAAGATAAGTCCTCCGCAGGACATAGCTTCAAGCATTGACCAAGATAAAACAAACGGATAAGTAAGATAAACTTGTGTGGATGTTACCTGAAGAAGCTTTACATATTCAGGATAAGGCAAACTTCCCGTAAAAGAAAGTCGTGATAAATCATAATCATATTTTTCAAGCATAAGTTCTTTAAAAGTTTTCCCGTCAGGAAGTTTTCCCCCATAGCAAACCCTGTCTTCTCCTGCAATAAAAATATGAGCATTTGGTCTTCTTTTTTGAATGATTGAAATTGCTTCCATAAACTGAGGAAATCCCCTATATGGCTCCATTCCCCTTGTAGCGTAAGTTATAATTTCATCTCGTCGGGTAAATTTCTTGTCTTCAAATTCAAAAACAGTATTTTCATCTGGTTTAAAGAAGTCTGTATCAATTCCTTCGTGAATTACAGAAGCTTTATCGTGAAATTCTTTTGGTATTTGTTCTAATTGCCATTTGGTTGGGGTTATAACTTTATCAGAGGTGTATAAGTCAACAAGAATATGGGAATTTTTGTATCGTGTTTTTGCCATTGTGTCTATATCAGGAGCTTTAATAAAATCAATGTCGGAATTATGGGAGTTATAAAACCATTCTATGTATGCTATTAACTTAGCTTTTGGAAAAACGTCTTTTGTAAAACTTACAGGTCCCCAAGAATGACCTATTATTACATCAGGATAAAACCCTGCTGCTTTTAATTTTAAAGCTTCTCTTAATGCTCCCTGTCCATGAAGTATGGCATCTTCTGTGAATTTAAGGTAATGATGCGTTTCAGGTTTCACTTCTCTATGAAGCCCATAAGGGATTTTCTTAATCCCCGCAATATTTATTCCATCATTTCTATTTGTAAGATACACGACTTCGTGCCCATTTTGAGCAAGATAAGTCGCAAGATGCCTGAACTGTGCGGGAAAATTTCTGTGTAAAAATAATATACGCATATTTTACCTCTTTAATAGATCATAAAAAACCTGTTTATCTCTTTAAATACGCGGATCAATTCGGATTTGAATCTATCTGGAAGTTAATCCTTGACAGATTAATTGAATCGTTTCTATGCGTAAGTCCATAGCTATAATCAATTCTACCGGATAAATATTTTGAAATTTTAAAACGAATTCCTCCACCTACACCCATTAGCTTAATTATTTCAGAAGAAGCAACTTTATCTTTATAATAATTTCTTCCCATATCCATAAATATTATACCTTGAAATCTTTTTCTGAATTCATATTTGCCTATTTTTTTCGGTAAAAAAGCTAAGGGATATCTGAATTCTGAATTTAAAACATACCCGCAATCCCCAACAGAATATGATTCAGGATATCCATGAACTGTATCAACACCGCCTACTTGGAATTTTTCAAGAGGAGGAAGCTGTCGACTTGTTAATTGTGTACTTCCTTTTAGAATCAACATGCTGTTTTTTCCAAGTAACGTTGTTCTTTGAATGCTACCTGTGTATTTATAAAACTCTTCCTTTCCTCCAAGGGCGGTCATTCCTAAATGGACGTTAGAGCTATGAGTCCATTGACCGTATTTATCGTTTAATATAGAAATTAATGACAGTTTTGTAGAAGTAATTCTTGAAGTCGGATCTCCTCCCAATTCTTCAATTGGTACTCCAAGCATATAAGTTTTGCTTGTTTTGAAATTTAAACTTGCATTTGAACCAATATAAAGTTTTCTTGAGTTATAAACAGGTCTTGAAAGATAAACGGAATAATTGGTTGATTTAGCCTTAATATCACTATCCTTAAAAGCCCCCTCGATTACTGAAGAATTACCTTTGCTAAAAATTCCGCCGAGTTTTAAGCCACTATACCCTAAGGGTATTTCGTATCCGCTATATATTGAGTTTATACCTTTGGATACCTGAAATCCACTCATTAATTTGTCTCTAAAACCCAAAAGACTATCAATTTGTGTATTTATTCCTGTTTGATATAGACCGGTGTTGTCTGTGCCGGAATTATCAAAACTTAAACCAAAATGATAAGGATTATTCTCTTTTAAATTAAGTTCAATATCTGTTGTGCCTAATTTTTCTCCTTTTTTTATCGAGGCGGAAAGTCTTACGTCACTGTTTTTATTAAAACTAATTATTTTCTGCTCTATTTCAGGTACAAAAATTATATCGCCTTCTTTTTGATTTAATACATGTTTTATGTAAGTACTATTTGTTTTTTTATTGCCTACAACACGAATTTTACCGATTCTGCCCTCTAAAACTTTTATTTTAACCGTATTATCAATTATGTCTTGTGGCGGAAGGTATGCTATAACAGTTAATATTTTATAATTTCTATATATATCATTAATTTCATCAGGTATTTTTTTTATTTCTTCAAGTGTTAAATATTTCCCTTCAAATTTTGATGTAACAGTATTGATTTCTTTATCAGTAAGTATTTCATATCCTTCCACGTCTATTTTTTTTATAAAAACGGTCATTTGTTGTACAGTTGTTTTTTGATCAATAGGTTTTTGATTAATTTTATCTGTCTGTTTTTTTTCAATCAAAGCTTCTTTTTTGTCATTATTTGCTAAAACAGCAAGTTTTAGATTCTTTTCAGAAACGATATTTTGTTCTGAAACCGGTGATGTTTTTCTTTCACAAATTAATTCTGGGGGATTTTTATTTAAAGATTTAGCCACCTGAACGTCTGAAACAAGTGCGGTGTTTCTTTCTTGAGTAAACAAATTTACAGCATTAACTTTGGAGGTTAATGCCAAGCAAAATAATAAAACAATTACGTGCTTTAATTTCACTACAAAGCCTTTTATACCATTTGAAATCTATTGAGTTGTACAATTAATTGTACATTCGATTTTTAACTCCTGTAATCATAAGAAAGTTGTATCTTGTCACAAAATAGTTATTTGTTTTGATTGACTTTAATATCATTTAAACTTTTTATATTATCAAAATTAACAATTGGTAAAGGCTTTTTACTTGTTTTACTTAATTCATTATCAAAAAGATCTTCAAAATTCTGGTTTAAACCTTCCTTCAAGGTAACAGTTTGTTTTATTGCCTGAATTTTTTCTTTTATTTCCGGATCATTGGATATTGCTTCAATCCCGTTGCCATTTTCTACATGCGCAATTTCATGACCCAAAACTGCAACCAGTTCAGCCTCATTATATAAAATTTCCAATAAACCTTTTGTAATAAATATAAATCCGCCGGGTGCTGCAAAAGCATTTACGTCATCAGTATCAAGAACAATAAATCTGTATTTTATTTCAGGTCTTTTAGAGATTTTTCGGGCTATAGCTTCTCCTATGCCGGTCACATATTTAGTTACATCTTTATTTTTGTATTGACCGTATCTTTTTATAAGAGCAATAGACGACTGAAAACCTATTTCTTTTTCTTCTTCAATAGTAAATCCATATTTTTTGGAAATTTCGTCTTGTTTTGGATTTTCAGCGGGGTTTGCAGTAACAGGAGCAGAAATGCCCGAAAAAATTAACACTAAAAGTCCTAATATAATTATAAAAGGTTTAAACGGTTTCATTTATAGTTATTTTTCCTTATTTGGTTTTTTTAGGTTTAATTACTTTTTTAACAACATTAACAGGTTTTTCAGCATAAAGGTCTTTTTTTAAATCATCAACTTTTTTGTCATGATTTTTAGCTTTTAAGCCGGCTTTTCCAACACCTTCAACACCTGCTGTTGACTGTGCTGAATAATCCAAACCCGTTGCCTTTTTCTGTCCTAAAAATTTCTGGTATTTATTAGCAGGTTTAACATTGTTTTTGGCGCTAATCTTTTCTGAAAAAACAGGAACAGTTAATACACTTAAAATAAAAGAAGCTGAAAGAATTGAAACAAAAAGTTCTTTTTTCATACAAATTCTCCTTGTTTTACTAAACCTACCACTTCATAAACTTTTATGAGTTTATCTTTGCCTTTTAATTTGCTTTCGCCACGATAATTGGCAATGACTTTATCTTTTACTTTTTCATAAGTTGTTTCACTAATGATTATTTTAGCGTTATATTCTTTCGTGGCACTCTCAAGTCGAGAGGCTGTATTTACACCATCGCCAATTATTGTATAATCTTTAATCTTTTCTGACCCAATATTTCCAATTGTAACATCTGCAGTGTTAATTCCAATACCTATATCAATTCCTGTTTTATTTTCTTTTTCCCATTTTTCTTTGAGTTTTTCTAGGGCTTCAAGCATTTCAACTGCTGTTTTAACAGAAAGGTAAGCATGATCTTCGATTGGCAAAGGAGCGTTCCAGAAAGCCATTATTGCATCACCTATAAACTTATCAACAGTTCCATTGTTTCTAAAAATAACTTCAACCATCGCAGAAAAATATTCATTAAGCATTTTTACAACTTCTTCAGGCTCTGCATTTTCAGATAAAGTTGTAAATCCTCTAACATCAGAAAACAAAATAGTTAATTCTTTTTTTGTGCCCCCAAGATTAAGTTTTTTAGGGTCACTTAAAATCTCATCCATTATTTGAGGAGAAATATAACTTGACATGGCTTTTTTGATTTTGATTTTTTCTTTTCCTTCAATAACATAATATATAGCACTTGAAACTGAAAAAGTTAAGATTATTGCCAGTTCTGTATAAATTATATCTAACCACCAGTTATATCTTGCAAATTCATACATCGAAATTAACAAATAAGCTATATTTAAGCCTACAGAATAAACTATTCCAAACAAAGAATTTCTTATACAAAAGATGCTTAAGCTTGTTAGTATTGCAAGAATAAAAATGACTGAAATTGTTACGGATTTTGGTTCTTTGTAAAGAAAATTCTTGTTAATCAAATTATCAACTACATTTGCCTGAAGATAAACCCCTGGAATTTCTCCGTAAAACGGCGTTGAAATAAGATCTCGAACAGTTGTTGATGTATCTGTAATTCCAATAAAAATAATTTTATTCCTAAATAAATCATTTGGATCATTACCATCAAATTTAAGTTCAAAATCCTCAGGAATTTTTTCTAAATATTTATTTAATTCCGGAGGATAATTTTCACCAGTTTTTTCGTAATAATTCAATTTATCGAGTATTTGTTTAAATTTTTCTGGAGAAACTCCGCAAGCTTTACTTGCTTTTAATAAATTGTCATAGCTTTCAATAAATCTCCACGCCGAATGTTGTTTGTATGGAAATAAATATCCTGAATTCTTCTCTTTTTTACCTGAATGCCAGTTAATTATAAGTTGATTTTTTTCATCAACAGGAATTTTAATTATATAATCCTGAAAAGTATTTTCAAAAAGAAAATCTTTTGCAAAACCTAGCGAAAGTGACGGATAAAGATCATTTCCATTTTTATAAAGCAAATTTTGATATCTTATTTTGCTAAAATAATCTGCTTCGCCTGCATAAACAGTTCCATATTTTTTTGCTACTTTTTCAAGACTGGAAAATGGAAGCTGAAAACCAAGTTTTTTGTTTTTTGAAATTAAAGTTGTTGCATCTACTGGAGAGATATCAAAATAATCAATTATAGAATTGTCCTGCATTTTACTTTTAGAAAGAGCTTTTAAATCCTGTTTATAGTCATCTTCAACTGGCATAAATCGGCTACCCATATAAACATTACCTGCCTTTTTTACTGAATCTACAAATTTTGCATCTGATTCAGGATTTTTTTCGTCTTCGTAACTAAAAAACATGTCATAAACTACAGATTTTGCGCCATATAGTTTTAAAAAATTAATAATTTTTGCTTGTTGCTCTCTTTTCCATGGCCATCTGCCGATTTTTGAACTGCTAAACTGATCAATTCCTATTACAACTATTCTGTCGTCAGGTTTTTGTCGAAATGCATGAAGTGTTTTAAAGCGCCAATCAAGTGTATTCAGTTCAAAAGTATCAAAGAGACCAAAAATATTAACAAATGAAATCAATAAGGCCATTACAAGCCCTATTGATAGTCCTAAAAGCAAATTTAATCTTTTTTCAATATATTTTTTTATCATTTACCACTTCTTTATTTAATCAATTTTTTAATTTCATCTAATTGAATTTTTCTGGTAAGTCCCCCTATTCGAGCGGCTTCTCCTAATTTGTCAAGCTGGATTTCACTTTTTTTAATTCTGTAGATTGTTTTAGGGTGTTGATATGTAAAAACACTGCTTATTTTTACAGAATCATTAGCAATTAATTGATTTCCAGCTTTTTCAATGAAATAGACAGACATTAAAAATCCGACCATTCCTGCGGGATTATATCCGGATTTTAATGAATACTCAACACTTTCTTTGTCTGCAATAAATTCATTTTTTTTATTGTTATTTTTTTCCAGAGATTTTACAAGTTCATCTCCATAATAATTTTTGTAATTTGATTTATTAATGTTTAAAATACCTCTTTTTGTTATTTCTGAGCTTAATCCTTTATTATCTGATTTTGTTTCTTTTGAATCTTTTTTATTTTCTTCAGGTTTTGCAGAAGATTTTTCGTTATTTTCAGTATTGGAGGATACGGTAGATTCATTATTAGTCGATGTAGAAGTTTCATTATTTACTGAAATTTCGTTTAAATTTATTTCACTTGTTTCTGAAGAAGTTTGATCATTTTCAGTAGTTACTACAGAAGATTGCTCAGTAGAAGTAGAAAGATCATTATAGTTTGAAGAATTGTCAAAATTCGTATTAGTTGTTAAATCTCCTGTAGAAGTACCTGCATCTGGAGTTGGTGATTGATTTAAAAGAACCAGTTCTTCAACTACAGAAGCAACATTATCATCAATTATCGGCCATAAAATATTGATATTTTTTCCTATAAAATTTGTTAAAGAAGTTAAGCTTTTAGGTGTTGTATATGAAGCTCCGTTAATATTTACATTTTGATAAGTTGACGTTTTATCGTTATTACCTATAAATATATCGCCTGCACCGTCTCTTGCATTTATCTTGGAACTTGTTCCAAGTGTTGATATATTCAAAGTGCCGGAAACTGCAGGCACTCCGGAAACACTAGAAGGAATATGACCTATATAAATGTCCCCGCCTGTAGATTTTATGTTTCCGCCTGTTGTATCAAGAAGCAAATGAGGAGTTTTAATATACGTATTTCCTGTAGTTGTACTTATTGTTGTATTTCCACTGCCAATATCATTATAAAATTTAATTTGATTACCTGAAGCTAAATAAGCTGTGTTTGCCGTAATGATAGAGCCGTTAAAAGTTAAATCATTTGTGGATTTAATTGAAATATTTCCGCCAGATTGGATTATGTTCGTCCCGGGAGCAACAGCTCCATCATCTAAAATACTTACATTATAACCCTGTATATTTATTTCAGCATTTGACCCATCAGCGATAATAGAAGCGTTAGTAATAGTACTGATTCGTGTAATTCCAATTGTGTCAGTGGTAAGACCAGATGATTGTTCAGAAACAAGTGCTATTTTGCCAGAATTACCAGCCAGTACAGTAGCTTGTATTAGTCCATCAATATTTATTGCAGCATTAGGAGTTGTAAGCCCAGAAGTAGTCTCTGTTTTTGATATTAATTTTATATCATTTCCCTGTATAATGGAATCTTGTAGAATTGAAATACCTCCTAATGGTTCCAGTGAAACGTCTGTTACGTTTGGAATGCCTGTT
>MFRJ01000042.1 GCA_001784535.1 Candidatus Melainabacteria bacterium GWA2_34_9 | reverse complement strand
GTTATAAACTTCATATACTATTATTCTATTATTTTTCTTTCATTTCAAACCATCATTAAAATTATCTTTATTATTTCATAGCCCAAAATAAACAATTCTATTTTTTTGGAGTATAATGTAGTTACAACGAGTTAAAAGTTTTAAACCCAAATGTCAACTTAAAAAGCAGATTTCAAATTGCGTACCAACGTGTGTGCAATAATTTTGAAGCTAAATCTTACCTACCATAAGAAAGGAACCCCCTAATGTTACAAAGAAAAACAAAGTTAAAAACTTCAGTAAAACCGAAAATAAGCACAGAGAGGGGATATATAAATAATATCTAATGTAGATAAAGGGTATAGATTTTTAGAGTATAATGTAATTGTAATACAAATCACAAAGGAGATTAAAACAAATGGCAAAAAAGTATTCAAAACAAGAAGAAAACAGGCTGTATGAATTAATGATGGATTACATTCATCCTGCATCCCCGCAATATGACGCTGATTTTGCTAAAGAAATATTAGAACTCAGTTCTATAAGCATAAAGGACAGTACATTAGTTGTAGCTTTATTAGGTGATGAACTAACAGTAGAGCAAAAGAAACAGTTACCGAGAAGATAGATGGTTTAAAAAGTAATTAATCTTCCTTTATTGAGGAGGAAGAGAAAGAAGAGATTGAAAAATGGAAAGTTATTATATTAAATCTGAACTTAAAGGAGGTGCTGTTAGTTAAAAGCCTAAATCTATGAGCTGAACCTTAAAAATTATTCTTAAATAAATTATAGCTCATAGCGTTTAAAAAGTCAACACTATAAAGAATTTCGGGAAATATAATTTCCAAGACTTGGCGTAGCTATGACTTAACAGGTTACAATTACGATAAACCGCAAGGAGTGAGCTGCTGCATGAACTAGATTAAAGACAAAATAATTATAAGTACATAAGTAATGGTTAAAAACCTAAAGTCAGGAAGAGGAAAAATAATGCCAAACAAAGATTTAAAGCAAGAAGTTCAGATTGAACTTTTATTTGAAAAACTCATTGAAAAACACGGGATTAAGGATTGCAGTCTTTCATTTAACTACAATCCGAAAAACACAAGTCGTATGGGTTATTGTAAACATTGTACCAAAGGAAAAACCCCAAAATATGAAATAGCTATATGTTTAAACCATCCTATTGTTAAAAAATGGGAGAAAGATAGCGATTTCAAAAGATTAATCCTCCATGAGTTTGCACATGCTGTTACTGCACAAGATTACGGTGTGCAAAAAAGATGCCATAACAGTGTATGGCTTGATGTATATAACGCTTTGAGAAAAAAAGAAAACCTCAAAGACATACAATACCCACGTTACAAGTAAAGAAAGGAGAGTAAATATGGCTAATCCTCAATGTGAAAAGGGTTTTATTAGAATATCTAATGAACTTTTGAATGCAACGATTATTCGAGGTTTTTCTAAAAGACAAATAGTAATAATACTGTTTATATGGCGTTTATCATACGGTTTTAACAGTAAAGAAACCAAACCATTAAAATTTTCAGATTTTACGGTTTGTGGAGTTGGAAAAGGACATATAAAAAAGGAACTGGAAGAACTTGAAAGAATCAACGTACTTATATGGAACAGAGAGCTAAAAATTTTCAGTATCAACAAAGATTTTGACACATGGTTACTGAAACAGGAGCCTTCTAGAGGTGATAATTTGAAAAAGTTAATAAAACAGCAACTCAACAAATCAGGGAGGTACCAATAATTGAACCCAAAAGTTACCAAAAGTGTAACTGCAAAGTTACCAAAATTTGAACCTATTGGAGGTGGAAATGTAGATAGAGAAATGGACACATCTCTCTCTAAAGACAAGGAAAGACAATTAAAGACATTAGATATAGATACCTTATCTTTATCTAATATCTTACAGGAAGAGAGAAACGAAGAGTATGAAGTATTTTATAAGAAAAAAGGAGAGGAAAAACCTGTGGTAAAAAAAGAAATTATCAAAACCGCCAATCTTCAAGTATTAAATGAGTTCAAAGAAGACAACTGGCACGAGAATGTAGAGTTTTTTGAATGGCTAAAAAACTTAAAAGACAGCCTCACAGAGGAGAAGAAGTTAAATTTTGACAAAGAATTCGTGTATTCAGCTAAAGAATCACTGATAAAACACTACGAAAAGAACCTTCCTGCTTATGGAGTAAATAAAAATTGGTATTACAAAACCCTAAGGTCATCACTGTTAAAGAGATTAAGTTGGTTAGATAAAAAAGAAGAAGAGGAGGATTAAACAATGGCAATGCTTACAGAAATAGAAAAGTATCTGGCTTATAAGCATATTGGAAGCAACAAAAAAAGATACGATGGAGTATTTACATATATAGACTATGTGAACTATATGGACTTTATTAAAGAGCATTTTAAAACCCTATCAGATGATGAACAGCAAAGTCTTGAGCAAGAACTATATCAAAACAAACGTAGATTTTATGAAGAAGACTGTCAAACGCCTAATCTCCGTTGCATGTCGAACTATGTAGATAAATATGGTAAAGCCACTTCAGAGGAAGATTTAAGAAAATTCTTAAAACATTTTAACAAGAATGACAGCTACTTAGTATATGCAGGCAAAGCAGAGCTTGGAAAAATCTTAAGTCTTTTTCTGACTACATGGTCAAATGATGTTCGGTATCGTGTAACGTCCGTCAGCTCTATAGTAAGAGCTCATTTCTCAAAAGAACATGATGCTGAAGATTTTGAAGAATTATGTACTGAATTGCTTATAATCAAATATCCTAAATCAACTATGCCGCATGCTTATAACGAGCTGAAAGTAAATAGCATAATTGAAACACGGTTAGACAGAGGGCAAAGAACAATAATTCTCAGCGAAATAAAAGCAAAGGAAATAGAAGCATTAGAGCTTGTTAAGATTGTAGATTACAATTCATGCCTGAATACCCCAGAATCAATTACAAAGAAGAATATAGAAGTGTTACCAGATGATTTTTAAGAAAGGAAAATAATCATGAGGGATGAAGATTTTGAAGAAGAATGGGAATGGGAAAAAATTGAAGGAGAATGGGAAGAAAATGAAGAGTGGAAAGAGTTTGGAGAATTTGGAGTATGTAGAGAAGGGTATCATGAAGAATATGATTACTATGCTGAAGAAAACATAGAGCCTAGAAAGATTTGGAATAGCCTGTCCTCTGAGGAAAGGATACAACAAATTAATGAAGCTGTACGTTATAGAGAAGAAATGAGGAGAGCCTTTTTGGAACATTGTTTTAGGCTTGAAAAATGAGTAGCTTAAAGGTAGTTAAAGTATTTATGGGGTGTTAAGCCAAGCCCATAAATACTCAATAAATGTTATGGATAATAAAACTCAGAGTTACTGGGATGTTGGAAGAGATTATAAGTTTGATAATAAAGATGGGGAATGGTATTAGATTATGGATAGTGAAATACAGTTGATGTCTGTGGAAGAGTTAGCATTGTTTCTAGGAATAAGTCAAGCCACGATTTATTCATACACATGTAGCAGTGGTAAAAATGGAGGGAAAAAGAGAAAAAAATTCAATCCAGAGATTTACAGGAAATTAGGTTCTAAAATCCTGTTTGTCAAGTCGAAAGTTTTGGAGCATTTGACTAATAACACTATTTTAATTTAGAGGAGTTGATGGGAACCCTTTTGGGTTGTATACAGGGAGAGTGTAATATTTATTTAAAGGAGTATTAGAAAATGGCAATTTATGAGAAAAACAGTAGATGGTACCTAAAGTTACAAATACGAGGTAAGCGATACCATCAGGCTATACCAGAAGCGACTAATCGAAGAGATGCAGAGAAGGCAGAAACAATATTAAAAGCTGAACTTTTGCAGGGAAAATATAATCTTATCGATAATAAAGGGGAAAAATTAATTGATATCGCTTTTGAATTGTTCAAGAAAAAGGGGGCAGCAACCAGAAAAGGTTGGAAAAATGATAAATCCACAGTTGCTACATTAGAGAATTTTTTCAACGGAAAGAAATTCAAAGAAATATCTCCCTTCACGGTTGAAAAGTACCGTATATTCAGGCAAGGACAAGGTTTAAAACCTGCTTCTATCAACAGGGATATTACAATCCTGTCAGGAGTGTTTAACATTGCTATAGACGAGAGATTGACTGATGTAAACCCATGCAGAGGAGTGAAACCGTTAAGAGTGGACAATTACAGAGAAAAATTCCTTAGTGTAGATGATGAACATAAGCTTATAAAGGCATGTACAGATTATTTCGCATACTTAAAACCTGTCCTCACCACCTTACTTCACACAGGAATGAGAAAGAATGAAGTCCTGAAGATGAAATGGACTTCCGTTGACTTAAAAAAAGAAGTCTTTACATTGTATGACACCAAAAACGGAAAACCGAGAAAAGTAGATATGTCGCCTACCCTAGTGAAGATTTTTGAAGGTATCAAGGTCAACTCCTGTAGTGAATACGTCTTCGTGAATCCGAAAACAGGCATGCCTTATTACGATATTCAACATGCTCTTAAGAAGCTGTGTAATAGAGCAGAAGTTCCTTATCTTAATCCTCATGGGCTTAGGCATACATCAGCGACGAGGATGGTAGCATCGGGAGATGACTTGGTTGTAGTAGCAGACATACTAGGGCACTCTGATATAAGAATAACTGCGAGTCGCTATGCTCATCCTATGGAAGCTAACAAAAAAAGAGCTATCCATAACCTTGAAGCTTTCTCTCAAAAGAAACAGGCGTAGATAACTCTTACAAATTTCATTTAATTTTCTTTAAGATACATTTGGTTATGTATCTTTTTATTTTATCTTCTACCCGTTTCGACTTGTCTTACAAAACATCCAAGTGGACAAAATGTGGACAAATGATTTTAGTAAAAGGGGGAAAGTCTTGGGCGTTGAGAGGCTCGAACTCCCGACATCTTCGGTGTAAACGAAGCGCTCTACCAACTGAGCTAAACGCCCTTAACGTAAGAATAAAGTACTACGCTAAATTTTCTTCGTCAAGAGTTTTTTTATTCGGCCAAAATATTGTCCCAGTCTTTTACTGCCTGATTTAAAGCATCTTTAGGTGTTTTTTCTTTTAACAAAGCCTGTTGTGTTGCATTATCAATTATTTCGTTCAAATCTTTCTGATCCCTTAGCTGAGGAGCTGGGGTCAGAGCATTTTTCAGTTGCTGTGCGCTTATAATTCTGCCCTTTACGGTTAATTCTTTGCTTTCAGATGTTTTAAAGAAATCAGAACTAAGCGTTTCTTTGGTAGAAGGCAAAATAGGCGCTAATTTGCAAAATTCAAGCTGGTTTTTATGATTTGTAAGGAAAAGAGCAAAATCTACAGCTATTTCAGGATTTTTGCTTTTTTTAGGAACTACCAGATTCATCAAGGAAAAATCAACTTTTCCGTTACTTCCTACTATCTGAGAAGAAACATCCGAATTTTTGTATACTTCAGGGGCATTTTCTTTAATGATTTTCAAAAAATTAGCGCCTGCAATGATAAAAGCTGTTTCTCCCGCCTGATATTTTTCAAGTGCTGCCCGGTGTCCTTCTGTAATCGATTCTGCGGGAATATATTTATTTCCGTACATATCCGTCCAAAAAGATAAAACCCTCACTGCCTCGGGCGTGTTAAAGAGGGCTTTTTTACCTGCTTTATCTACTATAGGAATATCATACTTATTAAAAAGTTTAAGCATATAACCGCTTTCGGTAAGATTTGGCATAAGTGCGAACTTATCAGCCTTTTGCTTGATTACAGGAGATAGTTTTCCTAAATCTTCATAGGTTTTTATAGAATCATAATCTGTAATTCCTGCATCATTAAGTATTTTTTTGTTATAAATTGTTATTGCGGAGGTAATATACCATGGTATCCCGAAAGTCATGCCAGAAACACTGGAAGCTTGCCAGCTTTCAGGAAGATAATCGTCATATTTTTCCTGATTGACATAATTTTTTATATCAATCAAAGCACCTTTTGACGCCATCGTGGCACCAAATCCGGGATTCATGTTTATAAGATCAGGCACATCATTACTCATAACAGCAGCGAGTGCTCTTTTTTCCCCTTCAGAATAAGGAACATCAATCCATTTTATTTTTACATTAGGATATTTTTGTTCGTATTGGGCTATAACATCTTTTATATAGACTGAAAAATCAGAAAGTTGAAGCGTCCAGAAAGTAATTTCTATTTTTCCTGCATTATCAGGCTTTTGCTGGCAAGAAGAAATACCTGACACAACACTGAATATTAAAATCAATAAAACAAATATGGATAAAAATTTTTTCAATTTTATAACTCCGTAAAATCTATGTTTTTACTGAATCTAATTTAGCATGATTAAAGAATAATTGAAAAAGATATTGTAAAAGTCTGTTAAGTCCTTCAAACAAATGGTTTCCTTTTAAAAGTGGATAATTATAATTTACATGTGCAAAAATGTAGATCAAGTGAGAAATTTTAAAAATTAAACAAACAAATCTGGATCTGGGAAGATTAGACATTAATTTACAGAAGGAAGAATTGAGGGTAAAAATCACTTATGCGTGTACCAAAAACTTTATTAACGGTTATTTTCGCATTTTTTTTCGCAGTGCCAGCGTTTGCAGGCAATATTTCAAGTACTAGCTCGTATTCATCAGTCACAAATAATTCAAAATTCATTCAGGCGCTTGATCTTATGGATGGAACTTCCGCAAGTTGGGCCAAAAAAGCTATTCTGGGAAATAACGCTTCCGGATTGCCAATGAAACTTGAATTTAAAAATCTTGCTGACATTTCACCCGATTATGCAAATTTCGATGCGCTTGGCTGGAAAAAAGGAAAACAGCTGTATATATTCATAAATAACAAACATCAAAATGCTCCTGCTGAAGCTCTTGCCAGCTTATTAAGCCATGAAGCAGTTCATCAGGATGAATTGTGTTCACTTGAAGAAGAAACCTATGCCTGGGGTTATGAAGCAGATGTTTGGACTCAAATGAAAGCTAAAAATCCTATGGCTGCGCAAATTCAATGTCCATTAACAGAAAGATTAAATACTCTTTCTAGACTTTTTACAAGCGCAAATCACACCACAAGCAGTATAAGAAACTTAGTGTATTCAAATCCCGGATATAAAGGATTACCTATACATTCACCAGGTTTCTAAAATCATCTGAAATTAGAAAGAGCCTTCTCAAAATTCGAGAAGGCTCTTTTAGATTTTACTTTTACAATCTTATTGGTTCATAAATGAAGTTATATTTGAAACTCCCATAAAAACAAGACCAATAGTTGTACAAAAAATGACAAAATCAAATGCTAAATTTAAATACATAGTCCTACCAGCTAAACTAACGTCCTCTTTGATCCCAGCCTAATAAAACAGGTTGTGTTTTATTAATTATTTTGTATGTTACTACAGAGTCTGTTATCTGCATAGTATTTGCTCTAGATTTTATTAAGTTGTCGGCAACTTTAATGCAGGCTGTAGCTATTTCTACAAGCCCGTTTTTGCCCAATTCCTGAATATTAAGATTTATTGAATTTTGAGTGATTTCAGCAGGCAAACACTTAATTTTTCCAAGGTTTAATGAATTTTCTTCAAGCTTTCCTGAAAAATGGATAATTTTTGCATAAGGGCATAAATCAACAATATCACTGATAGAAATAGCACCTTTGCTGCCGATCACCTGCTTGGAGGTTTGAGGATAATCCATAACTATAATTGCATCAAGCTCCGGCAAACGTTTAAGAAGAAAAGCCTGATCTATAGATGCTTGAATATTGTACGAATAAACTATCGCACCTGCCGCTTTTAAAAGTTGCAGGGACGAAGCAAGCAAACTTCCATGCCCTACCAGAAGCAAACGTGATTTATAAACATCCAGTCCTGCTTCATAGCATCTTTTTAAAAGAATATGAGAAAAATATTTATATAGATTTAAATTTTTATCTTCAGGGTCTATTCCTATCACAGAAGCCTTTTCTTTATTGAATGCTTCCAGATCAATATTTTCTGTATCCGTAAAATCAAGATTTTCAGGAAACAAGGTTATAACACTTTTTTTATTAAGCTGATTCAGAAACGCGCCATCAATATTGTCAATTTCTCCACCTTTTACAACTATATTAATTTCAGAAAAAAGATCTCGTGTAATATTATCAACACATTTTATGTTTTCAAAACCGAGTTCTGTAGCTGTTTTCGCAATATTATCTTTTACTGAAATCTTATTTGTCTTTACATAAATGTTTTTAGCACCTGCCATTGCCGCAATAACTGCCAAAAGAGCAGGTTCTTTCGGTGAAGCAGGCAACAAAATACTATAATTGTTTAAATTCAACCTAAACGTTTCAATATTTTGCTTAATTAACTCAAAATATTTCGAATTTTTTAAACTCATACAATATTATTTTTTCTTTGTAATCGTGGAAACCAATCTGCTTATAGCCTCAGTTCCCGCAATTATAGTTGTTATTGCCGCAAAAACTTCTGCTGTTTTTTTAAGAGCAGACTGAGGATCTGACAAAAACGCGATAACATTTTGCTTTATTTCCGCAACACCCGATTTATTAACAAGAGGCAACTGATTTAAATTTGAGTTTATATCTTTAGGTTTTCCTGAATAATTAAAAGTATCAAATACAGGCTGGTTTAATTTGCTGGCAGCCTTGCTGTTAAAACTTGAACGAAAATCTCTTAAAGCAGGTATATTTTCAGGAAGTATATTTCCAATAAAAACAGTGTTTTCCGGTACATTCGAAACACCAAATGAAAGCGGAACGAATCTGGCTTCCTCTCTTCTGTCAATTCCTGCTCTTCTGTCTGCATCAACAGAAAGATTTTGCTGACGTCTATCAAGCTGCTGCACAAATTGCGTATTCGGATCGACTCCAGTTAAGTCCTGATCAGGCGCTAAAATATATCTTGGAACTTCTCTCCTGTCAACACCTGATCTTCTATCAACAGCAACAGCAAGATTTTGCTGACGTCTGTCAGGCTTGGGGACGAAATTCGCGTAACTATAATTGTAAGGCGTAATTTCCACTTTTTAAATATAACCTCTGAACTTTAATCTTATAATTATAATTGACAAAATACACTAATGTCAAAATTTATTTTTATAAGTTTTAATAAGGCAGGAGTTTGAAAAGCGTAAAATCAACAAAATTATTTGTTAAGTTTTGTAAATTAAATTATACTCTTTGGCAATTATTTACTTCTTCAATACTTTATATATATAAGAGATGCATCGAAACTCAAAAAAAACAAAAATTCTTAAATATTTTATATAAATTTCAACCTAAACTTCAAACTTCAAATTCCTTTCCCTTTCCCTTTCCCTTTCCCTTTCCTTTCCCTTTCTGTAAAAAGAATACAACCCTCAAAAGGGGTTTTTTTTTGCGCTTTTTTTCAAAAGACAATTTTTACATCCTGAAAGCCACTATAAAATAAACGCCATGCGCTTTTAAAATTTTATTAATTTACTGATTTATTTCCATAACAAAGAGATTATTATGTTTTAACCCTCGAGAGCCTGCGCTCCGCTGACTACTTCAAGGAGTTCCTGTGTAATGGAAGCCTGTCTTGCTTTGTTATAATCAATTGTAAGTATTTTAATCATATCTCTGGCGTTATTTGTAGCCGCTGACATTGCCTGCATTCTTGCAGCAAGCTCACTTGCAGAAGCTTCTGTCATTGCCTGAAAAATCCTGTTTGTAAAATAGAGAGGAACAATTTTTTGCAAAACTGTTTCTATATTAGGCTCAAAAAGCATTTCCGGCTCAATTTTTTGTTCCTGTCCTTGTGCTTCTTTTTCAGGAGCTATTATGACCGGTAAAAGCTGCCATAGCTGAACTTGATAAGATAAAGTCGATTTAAAATGCGTTGTTATTATTTCAATTTTGTCAATTTCTTTATTTATATAACTTTCAGCCAGATCTTCAGCTATAACCGCACAACCACCTGGCGTTGGAATCGCAGGAAGTTTGGTATAAGTTTTCAGTGTTTTAAAATTATATTTTTTTAATGACTGAACACCTTTTGTTCCGAGGATAAAAAGCTTTACATTCAAACCTTCTCTTAAAATTTCTCTGACTCTGACAACTGCTCTTCTTACAACATTGGCATTATAAGCACCTGCAAGCCCTTTATCTGATGTAACAACCATCAAACCGATTGTTTGAAGCTTTCTTTGTTTCAACAGCTCCGGATAATTATCCAAAGGATTCGTAGAAGTTACTTTTTCTTTATCAATTTCAGGTTTTGAAGCAATTAACTTTGTAAAACTCCTTGCAAGCTCATTCGAAAACGGTCTTGAAGCCTTAACCTGATTTTCGGCTTTTTTTACTTTTGCAGCCGCAACCATTTTCATTGCTTGAGTTATCTTTTGAGTGTTTTTAACACTTTTTATTCTGTTTTTTATATGTTTTAAATTAGGCATTATTTATTTAGTCTCTTTTAATTTAAGCTTAAACCACTGAATAACGTGTTTCTTTGAACTTTAAAAGTTCGTTTTCAATTGTTTTCATATCTTCATCAGTCGGTTTTTGAGCAGATGCCAATTTATGCTGAATTTCAGGGATAATTCCCTTAAGATAAGCAAACCAATCTTTTTTAAATTCAACTATTTTGTCGGTATCAACATCATCAAGTATTCCTTTGTTAACAGCATAAAGAATTGTATACTGTTCAGGAACAGAAAGAGGCTGATATTGAGGCTGCTTTAAAACTTCAATAAGTTTTTGTCCACGTCTTAATTGATCTTGAGTCGATTTATCAAGATCGCTTGCAAACTGTGAAAATGCTTCCAATTCTCTGTACTGAGCAAGGTCAAGTCTTAATTTACCGGCGACTGACTTAATTCCGGGCGTTTGAGCTGCACCGCCAACCCTTGATACTGAAATACCGGCGTTGATTGCAGGTCTAATACCAGCGTTGAACAAATCGGATTCAAGGAAGATTTGTCCGTCTGTAATACTGATTACGTTTGTCGGAATATATGCACTTACGTCACCTGCCTGTGTTTCAATAATAGGCAATGATGTTAAACTTCCTGCGCCAAGCTTATCGGAAAGTTTTGCCGATCTTTCAAGAAGTCTTGAGTGAAGATAGAAAACATCTCCGGGATAAGCTTCCCTTCCCGGCGGTCTTCTAAGCAAAAGACTCATTGTTCTGTATGCCCAAGCGTGTCTTGTAAGATCATCATAAATTATAAGAACGTCTTTTCCTTGTTCCATAAATTCTTCACCGATAGTTGTTCCGGCAAATGGTGCAATATATTGTAAAGGAGCTGTTTCATTAGCAGATGCAGCAACTACAATTGTATAATCCATTGCTTTATGCTCTTCAAGGGTTTTAATTGTCTGTGCAATTGTACTTGTTTTTTGTCCTATAGCAACATATATACAAATTACACCAAAATTTTTCTGATTTATGATAGTATCTATTGCAATAGCAGATTTTCCTGTCTGTCTATCACCGATAATTAATTCTCTTTGTCCTCTTCCGATTGGTGTCAAAGCATCAATAGCCGTTAAACCTGTTTGAAGCGGCTGGTGAACTGACTTTCTACTTACAATACCGGGAGCAACTTTTTCAATAGGCATTGTCTTATTGGAATTAATAGCACCCTTGCCATCTAAAGGCTCGCCAAGAGGATTTACTACCCTACCTATAAGTGCATCTCCAACAGGCACAGAAGCAATTTTACCTGTGGTTTTTACAACCATACCTTCTTTAATATGGATGTATTCACCCATAATTACAACACCTACGTTATCTTCTTCAAGGTTCAAAACCATTCCATGGGTCCCATGTCCATCTTCAAACTCAACAAGCTCTCCAGACATGGCTTTTCTTAAACCATAAATCCTTGCGATACCGTCGCCTACTTCTATAACAGTTCCAATATCCGCAACGTCAAGTGTATTTTCGTATTGTTCTATTTTACTTCTGATAATTGAACTTATTTCATCAGGTCTAATACTTGGCATACCTTTTCACCTCTTTTACCTTGGTTTATCGTTCTTGGCTAATAAGCGTTAAATATTTCCTTTATACCACTTGTTTTTTCATATTTTCAAACTTTGTTTTTATGCTTCCGTCAATGATTTTATCGCCTACTTTAACAATCATACCGGCTATTATTTCTTTATCAATCTGTGTTTCTACTTCTATTGTCATACTAAACACTCTTTGTAATTTTTCTTTAACCCTGTTTTTAGTATCTTCATCTATTTCGATAGCTGTAATTATTTGAGCTGTTGAAATATTACGTTTCTTGTTGAGTAACACTTTATAATGCTCTGCCAAAATAGCTAATATATGAATCCTATTTTTATCAATCAGCAACTTTATTAAATTCAGGGTATATACAGAAACGTGTTCCCTGAAAATCCTGTCTATAACTTCCTTTTTGTCATTTGACTGAATCAAAGGATGTTCAAGAAAATCCTTCAGATCTTTATTTACATCAACAGTTTCTTTAACAAGAGCCAGATCAGAATCGAATCTGTCAAACATCTCCTGTCTTTGCGCAAGATCCATAAATGCAAGCGCATACCTGTCTGCTATTATTGATAATCCAAATGTGTTTGTATCACTCATTGTTTGCTATTCCAAATTCTAACTTTGTATCGTATCAAGATCATTTATGAATTCATCGATATATTTTCTATGAAGTCTTTCATCGATTGCCTGTTTAATGTGTTCTTCAGCTATATAAAAAGCTGCACCCGTGATTTTTGCCCTAACTTCACAGGTAACCACTTGTTTTTCATTATTTACAGACATTACAGCTTTTTTATGCATATCTTCTGCCTGTTTTTCGGCATCTTCCATAATGCTATCCGAAAGATTGTTAGCTACCTGTTCACCTTCATCAATAATTTTCAGCACTTCCTGCTTAACATTGCTGACTTTAGTTTTAGTAACTAAAAGCTGATTTTGTTTAATATTTTTCTCTTCTATAGCGTTTTTAATCATTTCAGCAATCTCAGCCTGTTTTTTAGCTATAAGATCTGATAAATTTACTTTTCTGATTACCCAGATCAAGAATATAATTACTATAATGAAGTTCAACAAATTTGAGTGAAGAATAATATTTATAGCGCTTTCTTCCGAAACTTCAGCATGATTTTTTACCAGAGTCATTTCTTTTGTATGACCTGCTGTAATATTTTTGGTATGAAGTGCTGTTTCAGCCATAAATTTACCTTACTTCTGCTTTATTAATTGCTTTTTCTACAATTTCAGGGTTTAATCCTGCCATTGAAACTTCTTCTCCGAGAACTTTCTTGGAAATATTATATGCATAATCCATTACCTGTCCTTTAAGTGCTTCAATCGCCTGAATTTTATCATTTTGAATAATTTGTTTTTGTTCATCTAAATACTCAGAATTTTGCTGTTTTTTGTCTTCCAGAACCTTATTTTTGTCTTCGTTTGCTTCATTTAACAGTTCTGCGGTTTTTTCAAAAACTTTTTTACGGGCTTGTTTAATGTTTTCCTGATAGTCTTTATTAAGCTTTTCAGTTTCCAGAAAAGCATCATTAGCTTCGTCCTTCATTTTTTTGATGTATTCGCTTCTCTTGCGTCTGATTTCAGTAATCGGACCATAAAAAATCTTTTGCATCAAAATAACAAAAATAACAAAACTGACAACAATAACAACAAGCGTGGCATTAATCGTTAAAAGCCCGCCTTCTTCGTGTTTTTCAGGAAGCTTTTCAGGCTTTGCAACGGTACTGGTTGCGTTTATATGTATATTTTGAGTTTCTGAATTCATTTTTCTTTTCTCATTTTTGTCACATTCGACTTATTTGTCATTTTGAGCAAAGCGAAGAATCTGTCCAAATAACAACGCTAGCCGTATTCTTCGGACTAAAGCCCTCAGAATGACAAGGAAAAAATAATTCTAGAATAATTTGAATACGTATTTGCAAAGTAATACGCCTAAAATTGCGTAAATAACAAGCACTTCCATAAATACGATACCTAAAAGAAGCATATTTCTGGCTCTGCCTTCAACTTCAGGCTGACGGGCTACAGCATTAATAGCAGCCGCGGTAGCAATACCCATACCGATACCGGGACCTACAGCCGCAAGACCTAAACCAGCAATTATCGCTAATGTTGAAATACCTTGTGCATCCATTTTAATTTTCCTCCATAAACTATTATTTTTATAAACTATCGTTGTCTTTACTTAACCGAATATTTAGTGATGCTCCTTTGATGTTGCCGCCGCAATGTAATTTGTCGCAAGCACCGCAAAGATATAAGCCTGCAAAAATGCGACAAATAATTCAAAAAGCATCATAGGAATTGGCGCCAAGTATGGAACCATACTGACTAAAATAACTATAATTAGTTCTCCTGCAAGTATATTACCAAAAAGCCTCAAAGAGAGGGATAAAGGTCTTGTAAAATCCTCTAAAATATTAAATGGGCATAAAAACCACATTGGCTGCAAGTAATGCTTAAAGTATCCGAATCCTTTTTCTAAAATGCCAGCTCCTATGTAATAAACTGATACCACCAGAGCAAGAGCTAATGTAGTGTTTATATCATTTGTCGGAGAAGCAGGCTCTCCGGGTAATTGTAATAATTTCCAGGGAAGCTGACCTTCAAGGTTTGCAAAAAGTATAAATAAAAATAAAGAGGCAATAAACGGCGTATGTTTAAGTCCGTCTTTACCCATATAGCTTTTTATTATGCCTTCTATAAAACCCATAAACTGTTCAGAGATCGTCTGAAAACCATCCGGAAATATGTCGAGCTTTCTTGTTATAACAAAAGTCAGCAACATAATTGCAATCATTGCAATCCACGCAGTTAGAACCGTATCCATATTCACCGGAAATTGTCCGAAATTAACTATCCAGTGTTCGCCTACTTTTATTTCCAACTCTTTATTTTACTCCAGCCAAATATTCAAACTGTGTTTAAAATTTTAATTAATATATTGTTAATTAGTAAACCATAAAAATCACTTTTAGGCTAGGGGGGATTTTTGCATATTTATAAAAAGAAATCCGAAATTTATTCGGATTTCTCACTTTCAATTATCTCTGTATTTTTTTTATTTTCGAGCGAAGGAAGATTTGAACAAACTTCCACGACCACCCTGTCTAAATCAGGACTGGCAATTATAACCTCAAATATCAAACTTGGATTAACAAGCACCACCTCGTGATAATCAAGGTCTTCTCTGTCAATAATTTCAAATTCAATAAAGTCGCGTCCGACGTACTTAATTCGTCCGTATTCTTCAGTATCTTCCCATCTCATGAAAACAATTTTTCTTTCATAAGACTTTAATTTTTGTATTAAATTCATTTCAATCTGCGCTCCTCAAAAATTTAAACTTACATTTAAGTAAGACGAACAAAATCAAAATTGTATCCCGATAAACTCATCCAATTTAATAATAAAAAAAATTTTCACTAAGTCAAATAATTTATAAATTTTTATACGCTTCAATATTTCTGTCGTTCAAAACAGGAAATTCCTCGCGAATCTTGCGAAGATAGTCAAAATCAATTTCCCCGAGAAAAACTCCTTCATCACCACCGGCAGAAGCAACAACATCGCCCCATGGATTAACAAGCATAGACATTCCCACGTTTTGTCTTTTCGGGTTAACTCGTCCTGACTGATTAACAGCAACTATGTAAGCAGTATTCTCGATAGCTCTGGCTTTATTTAGAGTTACCCAGTGATCTGATCTCGGATACGGCCATGCAGCAACGCATGTAATAATTTCCGCACCCGCATAAGTCAAAGCCCTGTACAATTCAGGAAATCTTAAATCATAGCAAATACTTAAGCCTATTTTTCCGATGTCTGTTTGAACAACTACAGCCTTATCACCTGAAGAAACATAGTCACTTTCATTACTGCCATAGTAATTAAACATGTGAATTTTTTGATATTTGCCTATAATCTCGCCTTTTCTGTCAAAAACCACAGAAGTGTTTTTGTATTCTTCATTTCCACACTTCTCTATAAAACTTCCTGCTACTATATTTGTTTCATATTTTTTAGCTATTTTTGAGAAAAATTCTGTAGTTTCTCCTTCAGGAATAGTTTCTGCGCATTTATGAAGAAATTTATGGTCAACTCCCGAGGTAAAAACTTCCGGCAGCACGATTAAGTCAGGTTTAAACCAGGCATTTTCTTCGATAAGTTTTTGGACTTTGTCGAGGTTTGCTTTTTTATCGCCGATTTCCGGCTGAATTTGTATTCCGAGTACTCGCACTTTAGTCATTTTGATAAATCAATCCAAATTTTTAATAACTTTATCATACAATATTTTTAATTTTCTTAAAGCTTTTTTGCTATCGTTATTAATCATATCGACAGTATTATTATTCACTTCTATTTCCCATAAAAGATTTTTCATATAATCTTTAGTTTTTCGATGCATAATTTATTCCCTTGGTATTATAGCCGACATTATTAGTATTATAGTAGTATTTATAATAACTGTCAATACTTATATTATTAAATCATGATAGAACAAAATGATATCTGCAAAAAATTTGGCTTTAATGTAAAAGTAGAGCGTATGAGAAAAAATTATACGCAGGCATATTTGGCTGAAATAATGAATGTAAGTGTTACATATATTAGCGATATAGAGCGTGGTAGCCAAAATGTTACACTAAAAACAATTGAAAAAATCGCAAACGCTTTAAATGTTGATATTCATAAACTGATGTATTTTGATTAAAAAGATTTTTTAGTTTCGCTGTCTCAAGCCAGCGCCTTACTTTTATTTTTTTAGAAAAAATATAAAGTAAGCAAAACAAAAAACTTT